>NZ_JAMYSE010000111.1:0-20019 GCF_040321795.1 Mesorhizobium sp. M0244
ATGACAAAGCGGCGCCAATGGCGTGAACAGTTCGGCGTTCAAGACATGGCAAGACGAAGATTGACAGCACGTTGCGGTTGAGGAGCTGGCAAAACCCAGGCTGTGTGCAAGCGAATGGGTTGGCCCCGCTTTTCCAGCGACCTTCCTCTTTTCCAACCCGACAACGACTGACTTACCTGTTTTCTGACGCAGCCGGAGACGGAGGCACTCAGTTCATACAGCCGTAAATTACCGGCGTCATCGTCCGTGCAACGCTACAGGGAATGCTCGACAGCATTGTAATGCCATTCCGCCGACGCGGCCATGGCTTCAATGAACGCGAGTTTGACGGTAGCGACTAAGCAACCGAACCGTGGCGCCAATGACCTTCTGAGCTTCCTCCCATTTCGGAAGATCTCGTTCCCCAACACGCGTGGCGATCGCGGCCAGTATCCAACCTACGCAGCTGATGTCTTCGGCAGCCTTCAGTTTCTCATGCTGCAGGATGCAAGCTTCAATGCCCGGTCGGGGCGGAGACCCGGGCGTAGTACGCTCAGCGATTAGCTGCAGACCGGCGTCGTAGGCGGCGCAAATTTTAATTCTATCGCCCCTTTCCGATTTCATCACCACATTCGCCCAAAGGGCCAACTCAGTTAAAAGATCGGTTACTTCATCTCTCATTAAAAACTGCCGCTGTTTTCTTCATGAAACGAAATTCCACGATCCAGATAGCGCGTGGCCCGGACAATGAGCGAGGTATTTTCGGGGTTTGTTGTTATCGAGCGAACCACTCCTTCTAAGCTTGCCGAGAATGTTAGTCAAAACGCTCAGTTTGCTCGGCAGGATCGCCGTCTAGACACAGCGGGCAAACATACGCATGCGGTTTCGTCACCACCAAGACCACCGATGGCTTGTGGCAGCGATCACAGGCAAAATCCCGGTGTGCAGTAGGCCAAACGTCATTTTCTATCTTTAGAGCACGGAGCCCTTTGGCAGCCGTCATCTTGCTGCCAGCCGGCGGAGGGCGCTGGGCTGGCACAGTGGTCTCGGGTTTAATGCGGAGGTATGGGAAAGAGAGGCTCTCCCGGCTCACTGCGCCAGCAATGGTATCGGCACTCACAGGGGCGTCCCAGGTTGATTGGTGGCCCGTAGCGAGAAGACTCGATCGGGCGAGTTTGGCTGATTACTCGCATTCTGACCGCCGAATTCAAGAATAGTGTTGCCCTTGAGATAACTCTTCGCGCTTGAGTTGCACGTATGCAACAGCCACTACCGACCTGCGAGGAGCGGAAAATTCCGAAACCTTGTCGGCGCCGCGAGAGGCCCCTTATTTGAAATCGCGTCTTGGCTTGCGACCTGGATGCCTCGCGCGAATATGCCGGTCTGATGGTACAGGCGAAGGCGACTGGTAAAGCGATCGGCAAGGCCGAAGGTTACGTCGCCGCCACAGCCGCTGCTCGCGAGTTCTTGTTCGTGGGCACGATCGGCATCGGGCGGGCCAGACCAAGATCGGCATGGCCAATCTCGCCTACAATCTCACCCGCCCGTATGGCACCAGGGGCGAACTGCGCCCGCATGACGACGAAGGCGGCGCAAACCGCCACCGCGATGCCAAAATCGGCAATCTCAACAACCAACTCCGAAGCGATCGCCGTCATCAGTCCACGCAGAAATCAGCGCGGCCCTACCGGTCCGCGAAACGCCGGTAGTACGAGGTGCCCAGGTGGCTGGAGCCATTCCTATGAAGGCAAAGCCTGACCCTATTCGTGATATTCTGAAGCGCCTGCAGTGGTGCTGGGTCACGTTCGCTTCCCGCGCGATCTTGGCCGTCCATCAACCACGGCGCGTCCTTAGTTCCTCAATATTCACGACACTGTCGAAAATATACCCCGCGCCCCGCTCGGTGCGGATATACCGCGGGCGCGGCGCCTTGTCCTGCCCCAGCTTACGGCGAAGGCGGACGATAAGAACATCGATGCTGCGGTAGTAGACCTCCTGATCATAGACACGGGTCGCCATCAGAAGCTGCTCACGTGAAAGGACCCGACCTGGGTTCTTGAGAAAGGCCATCAGGAGGTTGAACTCGCCGGCGGTGAGCTTGACGTCAGGATCCGTTCCTCGGCGCAAGCTCCGACGCTTGGTGCTAACTCGCCAGTCATCGAAATGGTAGATGGTATTTCGGTCACGCTCCGGCCGCTGGCGCATAGCGGCGCGCACGCGGGCGTGGAACTCCGTAAGCCCGAAGGGCTTGGTGATGTAATCGCGGGCGCCGGTTTCGAGGCCAACCACCTTGTCGGCCTCATCTACGTAGTCACCGCTGACGATGATGATCGGAAGATCCCTCTTGGCAGCGAAATCTCGAACGAACTGCAAACCGTCCTCTCGGCCGTAGCTCAGGTCGACAATTGCTAGATCAATCGCTTCAGAAGCCATATTGCTGGCGGCCTGCTGGCGGTTTTCGACCGCTCTGATGTTAAACTCATGCTTAGACAAGAAGCCCATAAGCGGTTCTCTCGTCGACGCGTCCTGACCGACAATGAGGATGTTCTTCATGGTCACTTCCTGTTGACTGCAGCTTGGGCTGCCGGGGACGGTAGTCAAATTAGTGACGCTCAGCAGGTGGGACAATCTTCATCAGGCGTATTGCGGAATAGCGCAGACAAATAGGTCCTATGCGGAGTTCCTGCTGCGCAACAGTGCCCCCAAAGCCTGCTAGTTTTTGATGGATTGTCCGTCCTCTGCGACCACTCGTTCGGCAGACCGGGTTTATCCCCGCTGAGATTCGTATCGCTCCGGTCCTCTGGCACCATCACTGGAGCGCTTTTGCACCCAACTTCCTCTCCCGGCGGCTCCAATTCAGTTCAGTTTTGTTTCAATTTAAATCGCTGAAAAGTTGACATTCGTATGGATTCGTCGAGATTTATTGATCAGACGCAGAACTCGCCTTGATGTTAATTCCACTGTCTACAGGAAACTCCTGATGCCAAACCTTTTATCTAATTCCAATCTCCTTTCTAGACCCATGCTATCCTTTCTTTTGAACTTGCATGTCTTATTGTGCAGATCGCTCAGGGGGCGGAGCTTTCATGAACGGCGGGATGTCCGAGAGCAGGAGAGTGGAGATGAGTAGACTGGTCGTAGTCTCAAACAGGGTTTCGCTGCCCGACGAGCATGGTTCCCCGCCGCCAGGCGGGATGGCGATTGCGCTGAGCGCTGCGCTCCGGCGAAGGCACGGCCTATGGATGGGCTGGTCGGGGAAGGTGAAAGCCGGGGAGGACCCGTCAGGGCCGATCTCACGCCGGGAGGCCGGCGGGATCAATTATGCGCTTACCGATCTCTCGCAGACAGATTTGGACGACTATTACTACGGCTTTGCCAACCGGGTTCTTTGGCCGGTTTTCCACTGCCGAGTCGACCTCGCCGAGTATTCCGAAGCACGAATGTCCGGATATCAGCGCGTCAACCGACTGTTTGCAAAGCTGTTGCAGCCGCTCATCAGCGACGACGACGTCATATGGGTGCACGACTATCACCTGATCCCGCTTGCGAAAGAACTGCGGAACCTCGGCTGCGGCAATAAGATCGGCTTCTTCCTGCACATTCCGTGGCCGGCGGCGGACATCCTCTTCACCGTACCGCACTATGATGATTTGCTACGCGGGCTTTCGTGCTATGACCTCGTCGGCTTTCATACCGATGACGATCTTAGTAACTTCGCCGAATGCTTGCGCCGTCAGGGGTTACCGGACCCCATCACAAACGGTGTGTGCCAAGCCTATGGACGTGTGTTTCGCTGCGGCGTTTTTCCGATCGGCATCGACACGGCCGAGTTCGAACGACTGGCCGAGCAGGCGGCGCGCAGCGAGACTCTGCAGGAGCCCTCTCAGAGGATTCCCGGTTGTAAAGTCGCGATCGGCGTCGACCGCCTCGACTATTCGAAGGGCATCGAGAAGCGCATCGTCGCGTTTGACCGCTTCCTGCGGAGCAACGACCACCGCATCGGCAAGACGCAACTGCTGCAGATCACACCGAAATCCCGCACGGAAATACCGGCATATCTGGCGATGCAAAAGGACGTCGCCGAGCGGGTGGGGCGCGTTGATGGCGAACTCGGAACGATCCATTGGATGCCCGTTCACTACATCAACCGGTCCGTTGGACCCAGCGAGCTCGCCGGTCTATACCGCATGGCACGCGTCGGCCTGGTCACGCCGCTCCGCGACGGCATGAACCTTGTAGCTAAGGAATATGTCGCCGCACAGGACCCACAGAATCCAGGTGTTCTCGTGCTTTCGCGTTTTGCCGGCGCAGCCAGAGAGCTAGGCGGAGCGATCCTCGTCAATCCCTACGATCCGGAAGCGACGGCGAGGGCCATCGAAGAAGCCCTGGACATGCAGTTAGATGAGCGGATCGATCGTTGGCGTGCGATGATCGGCCGGCTCCGCGAATACAACGTCTATCGCTGGTGCGACGACTTTCTGTTAGGCCTGGATCAGCGCTGAGCTTTGCCGCGTTCCTTGGCCTAGCTTCGCCAGCATGAGGCTGACCGCGACCAAGTGAATCAGGCAGCATTTCGGCCTCGCTGAGCGATGCCGAATGTGCTGACGCTTAGCGCGAGCACACCGCTTACTAAGACAAGAGGAGAAGGCCGTGGATGAGCTCGCTTGCAGTCGCGAAACTTCAAAAAAGCGGGCGCAGCCGTTTGTCGCGGAACCTCGCGCCACACGGCAGCGGCAAATGCTGGCGTCGATTGACCTGAACTTGCTGTTTGCTCTCGAAGCGCTGCTGGAACACCGCAACGTCACGCATGCGGCTCGACACGTGGGCTTGAGCCAGCCCTCGATGAGCCGAGCGTTGAGGAGGCTGCGTGGCATTTTCAACGACGATCTTTTGGTTCGCGGCTCCATGGGCCTGGTTCCGACCCCGCAGGCCCAAAGCTTGAGCCGAATGCTGCCGCCGGTGCTGGATGCGATCCGCGGGATAGTGAACGGCAGTCTTGCCCAAGCCAATTGGCGATCGAAGGCGATAATGGCGATGCCCGATCATCAAGGACTGGTCCTGCTGCCGCGGCTCCTGCCCCGGCTGCGCCAGCACGCGCCTCATCTGGACGTCGTCATCGATCCGCTTCTCTCCGGCGCGATGCGGCGGCTTGAGCTAGGCGAGATCGATTTGGCTATAGGGCAGATTAGCGCCTCGCCGCCCGGATACTTGAGGCGCAGCCTCTACTCCGACCGGTTTGCCTGCCTGCTGCGCCACGACCATCCAGCCCTGGCGCGGGAATGGACAATCGAGAGCTTCGCGGCCTTGCGCCACGCAGCCATTGCCTTGGACTCCAAAGACGGCTTCGGCCGGGTGCATGACGAACTGGTCAAGTTAGATCTCCAGGGTCGCGATCCGGTGTTGGTTTCCAACATCTTGACGGCCGCGTTGGCGATCGCGGCGACCGATCTGCTGTTGATTATACCACGCCGCGTCGCGACCAGGATCGCCGCCTTGCTGCCGCTAGCGATCATGGATCCGCCTGTGCAATTGACACCCTATGAAGTCGCGCTGATTTGGCACGAGCGTTCCCATCGCGACCCGGAGCATCGTTGGCTGCGCCACGAGATCGCCGTCGCCGCGGCGGCGGGAACAGAGCAAAATATCCCAACTGGGAAGGCAAGTGACTGATGAGTCGCCTAGGCAAGAAACGTGATCCGAATCCGGGGCTATCGTCAGGATATGACGGAAAAGGTTTATTGCCCTGCTCGCCCGTTGGGAGGGGAAGCTGGCTCGCATTGAAACCGTGCCGGTTTCGACAATTTGAAGCGAGGCAACAGGGCCAGACGAGAAGGTATCATACGCCCAGCCATCTATATACAGGCCAAAAACCGCCTCTCGTCGACCGCCATTCGGCCGCGCCAAGCCTTCCACAGGCCAGCTTCCCATGGTGTCTGTGAGGTGCCTGCATGCTGGCAGCATATCTTGGCTCGGACCCCGAAGCATGCAAGTCCTTGGCACTAATCGCGAGTTCTCTGAGGCAGATCGATATCCTTGATCACCGTTTATTGCGGGCAGGGCGCTCCGCGCAGATCGTCATCGTCGATTGTCGCGAACCGATTCACGACAAGCACGGGCGTGCGAAGCTCTCGCCCGAACCTGTCAAACTGGCTCTGGTTCTGGAAGAGAGCCTGGATCGACAAGCGGTCTTCTCCAACGGGTATTCCGATTACCTGTTGTGGCCGCTCACCGAGCAGGAAGTTCTGCGCAGACTTACCGCCTGCATCGTTCAGTTCGCGCAGCGTTCTACCCCGCCTTTCTTCTCAGCCGATCCGATCGTTCAGAATTCATGCAGTCTGCTGGCGCAGCGGGTCGATCAGCAGATCACCCGCGTCGAATTGGCGCGAATGGTAGGGACCAACAGGACAACGCTCACCACCCGTTTCGAGACATCGTTTGGCTGCGGGCCAATGACTTGGCTACGGCGCTACCGGATGACGGAGGCTGCTGACCGGTTGCGTAACGGGCATGAAAGCATCGCCAAGGTCGCCGAATCCTTCAGCTACGAGAACAGCAACAACTTCTCCACAGCCTTCAAGGCGTTTCATGGCCTCTCGCCACTGCGCTATCGCAAAATGATACGGCGCAGAGAAAAGCCTGTCTAACGCAAAGGTGGGGGCCGGAGCGAATTGGTATAAGGCGACGCGGGCACGCAAAGATCATCTCATCTCCGAGGCGTTTCCGCGCTTTGGGCACCTTAAGCTCTCGACCAACGCTCATGTCTCACAGCAGGAGGATAAAGCATGTCGAACGCATTTTCAGTGAATGTTCAAGAGTATGAACAGCGCTATTCCAAAGAACACTATGAGGCGGCGTCCGCATTTTTCTACGCCAAGCCCCTTGTTTTGGCCCAGTTAGATGCTGCGCCCCCCAGTGACGACACGATCGCCAACGCTCAAGGGACAGTGCAGTTTCACCTCATCGGCCAAAAAACCGAAGATCCGACGTACAGCGGCACCCTCAATGAGAATCAGGACAATCTACTGGCAATAGGAGGAATTATTAACGACTACATGCATACCCATTATGCGAACATCGATGCACAGAAGCTTGATATCAACACATGGGCCGATGTTGTTGGCAACATTCCAGATCTCTCTGTGGGCAGGCAAAAACTGAAGAGTTTTTCAAAAAAGGTGGCCGGGACGTCGGTCTCAGCTACTTTCCTCTCGCTGATTGCCAAGGCGATCATTACCGACGGGGCATCGTTGCTGCTGGATTTCCAGTCCTTCCTTACAGAAATGGGGAATCTCACCTTCAGTGCAAACGGCAAGGCGCAGCGATACAAGGCGCTGACATGCACCTACCAGAGCTACCTTCTCGATAATGGGGCAGGCGGATATTACGACTACGGAGCAATCGTTCTGCGGCAGATCGAGTTCAAAGAGCACTTCCTCGAGCTGAAATCCTCTTGTTCGTCGACCCACTACGTCCGCGTCGACATGGACTATGCCGAGGTCACCAATCTCGTTCAGACCCGTCGGATCCGCAAAGGCGGCCCCGATCACGAAAACTTCCAGGAGCTTGTGAATAAGAACTCCACCGACCAGTTCAAGAAGGCCAAGAACTTTTTCAACGGTGGCTCGACGCCGCAACAAGACATCAAGCCGCAGGTCTGATCGTCAGGCCTTTGATCGCGAAAGCAGCGCACCCAACCAATAGCGTGGATTTGGACGAACGTCACCCGCATCATGGATGCGATAGAGCGGTCCGGTAAGCCCTTGCGAACTACCGATGCTCTGTCGCGCCCCCGGTGCCGGCGAACTCCGGTCCCGCTTCCATAGGGAAGCAGACATGAACCCATTCGCAAAAACAGCTGCCGGCCTTTTCCTGGTGATCGGCCCACAGAGCAGCCAACCGCTCGAGGCGGAGAGGATTTGCTCTGCCATGGTCCAGAAACTATTCGAAGACCAAACCCGGACTCTGGATTCTCGAGCATGGCAGAATGCCGCGCAAATGGTACCGAACCAGGTGGAAACCGCCACGACTTCAAGAACGCTAAACCGCACGATGGACGTGGCGGAATTGCCCAGTGCCTTTGCGTCAATTTGCGCGAATGCCGCCGACGGCAATGAAGCTGGCGTCGGTCTGGCAAAGGCAATCCGTAGCTATCTGAGCAAACACGGCGAACCGACGGCGTTCAATTGCCTCGTCCTAGATCAATCCGACTCCGCGGAAGTCCGTCTATCTTTAACCTGCCTTGCCGTGGTCGAAGTTGGAAGCGCTGACAGTCTCGCCATCACCTCGATATTGCTCTCCGCATCGCTGAACCTGTCAAACGAGCAAACGCAATCCACTATCGCGCAGGTTTTCGGCCGTTTCAGCTCGCCGAGCGACTCACCGTACTACCTGCGCTTGTTCTCCAGCCGGCGGTCCCATAGTCAGAGACGTAGCGACATTCTGCAATAGACCCAAGGGCAAACAGAGGAATAGCTGATTGCGTCTGCGCCGCGTTGGTGGCTGCGGGAAATGACATCAAAAGGCTGCGCGAAGAAATAGCGTGGGAGGGCGAGGTGACCGTATAAACTGCGCATTTTCCATATAATTTCGGCCTTCGGGGAGACGGACTATGCACGATATTATCGACGTCCCGCAGAACGTCGGCGATTTTGCTGTGTGCTTGGCAGAATCTGGCGTCAATACAGTAATCCGGTACTACAACCATCGGAATAGTACACCATTTCCCTCAAAATGTCTTACAGGGGAGGAACTCGCCGCCCTTCATGGTGCTGGAATATCGGTAGCTGTGGCCTTCGAGCAGCGGGGTGGCTCGGGCGGCAATATCAGAGACTTGCATGGTGCGGCTGGAGAGCGAGACTCCGGTCGTGCGCTTGATCTGGCCGCCGCGTTGGGACAGCCCGAAGGCTCCGGAATCTATTTTGCAGTCGATTGGGACTACCACACACCACAGCATCTTGCACGAATAGCACCCTACTTCAGGAGTGTGCGGAATGCGTTGGCTGGCCGTTATCTCGTTGGCGTTTACGGATCGGGCACGGTCGGACACCACATGAAGCGCCAGGGGCTGGTGGACCATATATGGCTCTCTGGCTCGTTGGGATGGTCCGGAACGAGACAAGCGCTCAAGCAGGGGGATTGGTCGCTTTTCCAAAAGTTTATGGAAAAGCGTTCCGAGATCGGGGGCTTCGGATACGATGGAAATGTCGTCAATCCGGCCCTTGAAAACTTTGGTCAATTTGGGCCGGCAGGTACTCTCCCCTCTCGCGACGCGAAGGAACGTCTGCGTTGTTCAAAGTTGCTGCGCGAGGAGCGCTAAATCTTCGCTCCCGGCCGGGCAAGAGCTTTCGCATGGTCGATTCCTCCCGAACGGTACAAGGCACGCCCACGCCTTGTCAGGCTGCACCGGAAGCTTCTCCCGCTGCATCTTCGTCATCGATATCCCGGCATCGTTCATCCCTTCACAAACCGCTTGCCTTACGGCGCCATAGTGAAAGAGGATTATGAAAGGCTCCGAACCTGTATTCTCGTGGACACCCTCGGCCTTCCATAAACGACCGTTTGCGAAAGGAAGCTCCATGCTGATCGGCTATGCCCGGGTGAGCAAAGGCGACGAGCAGTCCAACAAGGCGCAGATCAAGGCGCTCACCGATGCCGGTAGCGAACGGATCTTTGAAGAGGAAGCTTCCGGCGGTCGATGGGAGCGCCCCGAACTGCACCGGATGCTTGATCAATTGAGGGAAGTCGATGTCGCGTGGCACTTATACGCGAGAATGCGGCAGTTCACAGCCTGTGTTCAGCGGGCTTAGACGAGCTCAAGAGCAGAAACGATAGGAGGCCAAAGGCAGTCGGCGTCCAGTTCGTGTTCCGCGCGACCGCCTGATGTTCGAAGGGCTGAGAGACAAATATCGGCTCATCCTCGATGTCTCGACTTGGACCGAGTACTTGAGACGACGCCCCATGAGCCTTGGCATTGATATTCCGCCAGTTGAACTCTTGTTTGCCGACTTTTGTCGGTTTGGATCATCGAGGAGCTCCGCATGGGTAAGATGGTCGTGTTGAAGCCAGTCGTTTGGAACAGCAATGGCTATCTCGGCCCCATCGGCGGAACCACGTCGAGCGGTTATGCCGGAGTTCATGGCTATGGCCACGAGGAATGGAATGGTCGGTCCGATTGGGTCTGGAAGGGCTGGAAAGTTTTTCACACCCAAGGGAAAGGCCGAATGTTCAGTTATGCCGACGAGGGCAACCTCGGCATCATCATGACGACGATGAGGGACGGTCAGTTCTATGCTGTAGGTGCCGCATGCGCCATTTATCAGAATGATGAGAACGATCGAGCGGCAATTGCCAAAGAGCTGGATCTGCGTAGGAACGGCAATGCACTCTGGAAGTTACCAGGGATCAAAAGCCTCAAGAAGAACAAGGCAGCTTTCGACGCCCATTGGGAGGATGCGTACGAATGGGTCCAATGGCGTTGTCCACAATCGCACTTCGTCTGGTTCAGCCCGTCGATTTTAATCATCCCTGACGACATCATACCCTCGAAACCTCCGTCGCCGCCTCGGCAGGCAATTATCAAGATGCATGGGAGCTACCAAGCGGTGAGGCCTGATCAAGCCTTGGCCATTATCGCCGAAAGGCTGCCATCTTCGCATCCAATCTTAGCGTGGCTATCGACGGATGATTTCGACGACGTGCGGGACCGGAGCGTCCGCAATGCGCCTCCACCGAGGGGCAAAGGGAGGAAAAGCGCTGGAACGGCCACCGATCCATACACCCGCTACCTCCAGGAAAATGAATTCCAAATTACGCCCAAGCATCATCACCTGCAGTCGGCTTTCGAGGCGTTTCTCAAAGCGTCCAACGCCACGCAAGTTGTACCCAACATGGAATGGGTCGATGTCCGCTATCACGACGCGCAATTCGGACCGGTGCTGGCAGAGATCAAGCCGACCGACCCGCTGACGATCCGTTTCGCGATACGGGCCGCAATTGGCCAACTGCTCGACTACCATCAGAAGCAAGAGGGCAATCCGCGACTCCTCGTTGTGACCGACTGCAGGCCATCGAATCCGGACGATCTCGCCTTAGCAACGGACAACGGCTTCGGCCTGGCATGGCGAGACGGGAAGAAATTCGAATTCCGATGGCCATCGCACCAAAATAGGCGCGACAAAAGGGGGTCATTGATCAATCGGTAACCGATCTTAGTAAAACTTAACTCCCAAGGTCTGGGCGACCTGCCCTAATCTAGCCGGCGGAGGCCATACTGACGAGGAGACGACAGCCGATCGCAAGGAGCGTCGGGACAAGGCGAAGCCCGGCGGCGCCAAGCCGGGACATAAGGGTCACAGCCGCCCTGAGCGAGGATTTCGATCGCCCTGGCTGCCGGGCCAGTCTGTCGAGCGATCTTGCTGCCGAATCCGTCAGCGAACACTATAGGATCGAGCTTCCCGCGATCAGGCCTTCGATTGAACGCCATCGGCGTCTGGCAGTCCGTTGCCTGTCCTGCGACACGCTGGTCGTCGCTTTCGCCAGCTTCGACTGGTTGCCTTTGACGGCGATCACGTACTGGCCGCCGCCCTCCCGCGCATCAGAATGCCTCGCGACCATGCTGACCTACCTCCACTGCTCGATCCGGCGGATACGCCTGTCATTGGCACGAAGGCGCGGCTTCACGAACCGCTCCTGCGGGGGCGATCGGAGATCTGCCATCGCCGTCCCCCGTGAAAAAAAATCGGAGCAAAATGCGTGCCGAATTGGCGTATCGTCTGCGCTGCACCGATTCTCGGTACCGGTGACCCGCCCTCTCTCCCTTTTGGTAGGGCTTCCGACATTCTTGCCCAGCTCGGCTGACGGAGGCCGGCAGCCTGCTGCTGACCGATCTTCCGCGGGCGAGAGAGCTCGAATCGCGCTCCGTTCCATTCGATCTTCCGGGTCCGATCGCCAAGGGCGGACGGCTGCGGCGCATTCGCATTCCCCGCCGCGTGCTGGCCTTGATCGGCGACTATGTCGATCTCGAGCGCGCGATCTTGGCCGAGCGGTCGGAACCTTCAGTGTCCGATCCGCTCTGGTTGATGCCTGAGGACAGGAAGGCCGTCGATACGACCGGAAGACGCGTTCGGCTCGACCGCCTGACGCCTGGCGAACGCCGCAAGGTGCTCATCGGCGGGCCCGGCAGGGCGCAGCATGCCTTGCTCTGGCTGACCGAAGGCGGCCAGCCCGTGCCCTCGGCAACTTGGGAAGCCGCCTTTCGCCGGGCCTGCGCCCGCTGCCGCCGCTTCGGCATTGATCTCGACGTGACGCCGCACACGCTGCGGCACGTCTTCGCCGTCAACATGCTTTCCATGTTGACACGCGAGCAGATCGGGACCGTGTTCGATCCGCAGGATCGGCATGGCGCGGCCTATCGGCGGATTCTCGGCGATCCTCTGCAGAAGCTCCAGCACCTCCTGGGGCACGTAGTGTCACCAGCACCTACATTTATCTCGACAGCCTCGCCGAGGCGCAGGAACTGGTCGAGGCGGCCGCAGATCGCTGGGCCGAAGATACGGCCGGTGATGTGGAATGACCACTGCGGTAGCTATGTCGGTGCGGCGGCCGGGCCGCCGTGCGCTCTTCCCCGAGGCGTTAGCTGATCCCGAGGGCGAGGCCGCCGCTGCGATCGCGTCGCTGCGCTTCACGGTTATCCTCGCGGACCGCAGCATGACGATCGACCTGACGATGCTCGCCGGCCGCAAGGCATTGGCCCGGACGCTGGCGGGGGCGCTCTGGCGCGCCTGCCAGGTCGGAGGTCCGGCCGGCTCGGTTTTCGACGGCCTACGCCTATTCCAATGCGCTCAAGATGTTCTGGCGCTATCTCGATTCCGACAGTCCGCGAGTTGCACGCCTTGCGGACGTGAGTGCTGCCTGCATGGATCGCTCCGCCGTCGGCCATAGCGTCGTGGTCGCGGCCAATCATTATGCCGACATCCCCGCACTTCGCCATCTGCACGAAGCGACCATCGCCGACGCCATGAGCGATGCACTCGACGCCGCCCTGCGCCCGTGCGTCCTGTCGTCGGACGAGGAAGCTGCCGTCCGCGCCGATCCGGCGGCCATCGGTCTGCCAGTCTCGGGAGCGGCTGCCGTTCAGGCCCTGTTGAGCGGCGAGCAGGACGTCTGGCTCGCTAGTTGCGGTGGCTTCTACAGGAGTCCGTTCGGCGCCGAGGGAGAGGCCTGTCCATCGCCGTTCTGGGGCTGTCTCGCATGCAACAACGCGGTGATCACCGCCCGCAAGCTGCCTGCGCTTTTGGCCTTCCTCACCTTCATCCGGGCGCAGAGACAGACACTCAGCGAAGCCGACTGGGCGACCAAGTTCGGCCGCGTTCATGGCCGGATCGCCGGTCAGATCCTGCCCCGGTTCAGTGATGCCGAGATCGAGCGGGCTCGTCAGGTCGCCGCTTCGGGCGCTGCGCTCATCTACCTGGGAGCCCCGTGATGCCAGGGTTCGCGAAGCGCTCGCCGCAGCCGTTGCTGCCGTCGGCCATCTATGGAGACGACGAGCCTGTGCTCGCCGGCATCGCGATCAGAGACGATGCCGACCGCACGCCGCTTCCCCGCTTCGGCGACGATCACTGGGATCTGGGCGCCGCCATTTTCCGGGTGAACGCGCGCTATTCCAATTACCGGCTCAACTTCGCCCGCATCACCGATCCGGTGACGCGGCGGCTGGCGAAGGAGTATGTGATCGCCCGGCTGCGCATCCATGTGCCGGGATATCGGGCGCCCTGCGGCGCGACCTCGGCGATCCGTTTGCTGCACTATGTCCAGCATTTTGCGGCGTTTCTCATTGCACGGATCGGCGCGGTCGATCTGAGCCGGATACATCAGGCGTTGCTCAACGCCTATCTCATCCATGCCCGTGACAGCGGGCGACGAACGCCCCATGAGACGGTGAAGTATGTCGAGGTGCCGATTGACCTGCATCACCTGTCGCCATGGCTGACCGGCGGCGGGATCGGTTTTCTTCCCTGGCGTGGGCGCGCGGCTCACCGCGTTGCCGGACGTCCGCCGGCGCCCGCCGAGAACGCCACGCCGCGCATTCCCGAGCCGATCATCGGCGCCATGCTGCGTTGGGCGCACAAGTATGTCGAGGTCTATGCACCCGATATCCTCGTCGCGCGGACGGAGTTGGATGCTCTCGAAGCCCGCTGCGCCCGGTTGATCGCGCGGGACACACGGACCGGACGGGCCGTCGCCAAGACCTATCGCGCCCGCGTGGCGAAGTGGCTCGACGCGCGCCGGGCCGCCGGCCGGGGCGTGCCGATCTGGGAGCGCGCGCCCAACGCCGCCCGCCGGATTGATCCGCTGACCGGCCAGGTGATCCCGCCCTACAATCTCCACCTGATGCGCCTGCATGCTGGCGCGCCAGAGAGCGGTCGCGTCAGCCAGTCCGATCGGACTGCACAGCTGATCGATGAAGCGGCTGCCGAACTCGGGATCGAGGTTGGCGGCGTCGACACGCCAATCTCGAGCGATCCCGACACCGGCTTGCTATGGCGCGAGCGCTTCGACGGGCTGAGCCTCGCCCGCGAGGAGCGCATGCTGCAAGGTGTTTGCTATGTGGTCTGTGCCTATCTCACCGGCATGCGCGACAGCGAGGTGCAGGCCATGCAGCCGGTTGCGTGTCGGCGGTGCGCAGCGCTGACGGCCTGGTCGAGCGCTACCGGGTGCGCAGCACCGTCTACAAACGTCATGGCGCGCGCGGCGTCACGGCCGACTGGATCACGATCGAACCCGTCGCCCGGGCCGTCGCGGTAATGGAGGTTCTCTCGGCCCGCAATCGCAAGGAGAAGGGGCTCTCATCCCTATGGGTGACCCTGAAGGACTGGCCCTGGAGCGCCGATCATCTCGACGCTCAACCTGTTCCGCGACGGCCTGGATGCGCGCTCCGGAGACACACCGGCAATCCCGCGCATCGCAGACGAGCCCTGGAAGTTCACGACGCGGCAATTGCGCCGAACCGTCGCTTGGTACATCGCCAACCGGCCGTTCGGCACCGTCGCGGACAAGATCCAGTACAAGCACGCCTCGATCGCCATCTTCGAGGGCTATGCGGGCTCAAGGCAGGCCGACTTCCGCCTCGCCGTCGAGCGTGAGCGCGCACTCGGCCAGCTCGACGATATCGTCGTCCATTACGAGGCGTTTCTTCGCGATGAGGGTCCGGCTGGACCGGGTGCCGCGCGGTTGCGGCGCGAGTTCGCCTATGTGCAGGACGAGCTTGGCGATCTTCCCGGCCGGATAATGGACCGCAAGCGACTGCGCACGATGCTGGCCCATCTCGGCCGGACCTTGCACGTGGGTTTCCTCAACGACTGCCTGTTCGAAGCCGCGACCGCGCTTTGCCTTACGGAAGCGCCGGAGACCGAGCGACCGGCGCCGGCCTTGTCCCGATGCAGCCCTGATCGATGCCCGAACGCCTGCTTGACCGTCCGGCATCGTGAGCCCTGGCAGGCCTCGATCGCAGAAGGCGAAGCGCTGCTTGCCGACCGGCGCCTCTCACCGCTCCAGCACACAGCGATCCTGCGGGACCACGAGCGCAAGCGCCGGCTGATTGCACCTCTCCTGGATGGTGAGGCATGACTGCGCTCGGGCCAAAGAGCGAAGCGGCGCTAAGGGCGGCCATGGAGCGGCTGCTCGACGGCCGGCCCGATCGCACCGACGGCGCGCTTACCGTCTCCAACCTGGCGCGCGAGGCCAGCGTCAGCCGAGCAACAGCGAACCGTGCGGTAGATCTTCTCGCCGAGTTTCGTGCTGCCGAAGCGCGCCACCGGCGATCATCTCCTCAAGCACTGAAGGACCGCGTCCGCTCCCTCGAAGCCGAGCTCCGGGCCGTGCGCGGTGCCGAGATGGCCGAACTGCGCGCGCTCACCCGCACGCTCGCGCAGCACATCCAGGTGCTGACGTTACAGGTTGCCGAGCGTGACGCTGTGATTGCCGGCCTGCAAGGATGAACTGGCGCTGTCGAATGAGGCCAAGGTTGTTCCGCTGCGGCGCCCGCCGCGAGGCGGCGCTGGCTGAGAGCCACGCAACATCCTCACCGCCGGCCGGTCCTGCGGCCATCGGTCATGCCCGACGTCTCCTGTGCTCGCCCGTCGAGGCAGGGGCTCGGTTGTGGCAGACGCTGCCGGGCCGTCAACCCTGTTCCGCACCAGTAACCGAGAACAGGGTGTGACGGCCCGGCTCGCCGCGTCTGCCCCTGCCGCTTCGCCCTCGACGGAGAGGGCGAGCACAGGAGGCACCCATGACCACCGATCGCAACAGCCAAGCCCGGACCGTCAACGATATCTATGAGCGCGTCACCAACCAGATCATCGCCGCGATCGAGGCCGGCGCCGGCGAGTACCGCATGCCCTGGCATCACGACGGGTCGGCCATCACCACGCCCGTCAACGTCGCCTCACGCAAGACCTATCGCGGCGTCAACGTCATCACCCTTTGGGTTGCGGCGCATGCGGCCGATTATCCCGCCGGCATCTGGGGCACCTATCGCCAATGGCATGAACTCGGCGCTCAGGTTCGCAAGGGCGAGCGCGGCCAGCTCGTCGTGTTCTGGAAGACGAGCGATCGCAGCGGCGGCACAGATCGTCAGGACGACGGGGAGGATCACGACACGCCCGCACGGCGCCTGTTTGCCCGTGGCTACACCGTCTTCAATGCCGCCCAGGTCGACGGATATACACCGCCCGAGATGCAGCTGCTGCCGATGGCCGAGCGGATCGAGCACGCCGAGCGATTCTGCGCCGCCCTTGGCATCGACATCCGCCACGGCGGATCGCAGGCCTGTTACATCCCATCCAGGGATCATGTGCAGATGCCCGAGTTCGCCTGCTTCCGGGATGCCGTCGCCTACTACGCCGTGCTGCTCCACGAATGCGGACACGCTTCCGGCGCCAGGCATCGCCTCGACCGCGATCTCTCCGGACAGTTTGGCTCGGCCGCCTACGCCATGGAGGAATGCACGGTCGAACTTCTCAGCGCCATGATCTGCGCCGACCTCAGCCTCAGCGTCGAACCGAGGCTCGATCATGCCCGCTACATCGCCTCCTGGCTCCAGGTGCTGCGGTCCGACAAGCGCGCCATCTTCACGGCGGCAAGCAAGGCGCAACAGATCGCCGATTGGATGCACGCCCAGCAGACCGACGCTCAGCAGGACGAGGTCCGGGGCGCCGCATAGGCGCCCCCAGACGAAGTTCTCGTCCGAATGATGATAGCGGACATGGTGGATGAACTTGGCCATCGGGTCGTCGCCGAAGCCGGCACTATTGGTGCGCTGGCCCATATGCCTTGATGGGTGAGTTTGACCTCGCCATTCTCGACATCAACATTGGCGGTTTTGGCGTCGATCCCATTGCTGAGACCATCGAAAGGCGAGGGCGCCCTTTTCTGTTCATCACGGGCTATGGGCAGCAGCATCTTCCCTCCTTGTTCCGCCGAAGACCAGTGCTGGAGAAGCCAGTCTCCATCGATAAACTACGGGAAACGATCAATTCCCTCTCCTGACGACGGATGAAAGTGATCAGTAAAACGGCGTGGCGAACTTATTCAGTCCCGCGTGGATAACGTGAGATGCACGGCCATCATTTGCCTATTCTCAAATAGACCCCCCTCAGGCTGCACGAGGATTAACACCGCCGGTGTCTCTAAGGTGTCCTCGGTGGGGTGGACCCGGTGATGAGTAACTGAGAGACGGCAGTCACCAGTTGTGCCAAGGCAAATGGCTTCTGCAGAAGGACGCTGCTCGGGACACCTTCCGAAGGCCATTCGTTACCAGTGCCTGCGGTCATGTACACGACCGCAAATCCGGGGCGATCTTCCTCGCCTTCCGAGCCGCTTCCCAGCTGTTCATGCTGCCGTTCGGGTAAACCAAGCGCCCGGTAGTCCGCCTGCCCACTTTGAAGTCGGTTCACCGCCTCATGGGCGGATGTCACCATTGCCGGCTGGTAACCGCCTTCCGTCAGGGCATCATGGACGAGCTCCTGGATCGTCTCGTCAACTTCCACAACGAGAATGATTGGACGTTCTTCCACTCGCCTTTCCCCTCAGCGACACACACCGACCCAGGCCTCAATACGCGTAGCACCAGCGTCTGGTTCCCTGGCATCGTTCACAGGCTGTAAGGGCCTCGCGCATCGGGGTGCGCGAGGCCGGTGAACGTCTTTGACCGAGCCAAAGCCTCCGCCCGTTCACTCCTGACAAGTACTCTTCGATCATGATATATTTTGCGGATCGTGAACGATCTCGTAGAGTCTGTGAACCGTGGGAAGCAGCTGAAGGGTATAGGCGCTTAGCGTGATTACCTTGACCCATCCTTTCATCAACGATCCCAAGTATTGGCACGAGCGAGCTGAGGAGCTTCGCTCCATCGCGAAACTCCTGGATGACACAGAAGCCAAACGGCAAATGCGTGCCATTGCTGCGAGCTATGATCGTCTCGCCGACCATATGCAACAGCGGTCTAAAGAGACCAAAGTGGTGAAGCGAGCGCGCATCAACAGTAACCAAGGAGTCGACCATTTCATGCTCGATCAGCTGAAGCAAAACAACCGCGTTTGGGCCGAGGGCAAGCTCGCTGTCGATCCCGGCTTCTTCAAGAGACTGGTGGGGCAGCAGAGGCCCGAATATCTGTGGATCGGCTGCTCCGATAGCCGGGTACCCGCGAACGAGATCGTGGGGCTGGACCCCGGCGAGATGTTTGTTCACCGCAACGTCGCCAACCTCGCCCCGCCCCAGGATGCGAATTATCTGTCGGTGCTGCAGTTCGCCGTCGACGTGCTCAAGGTGAAGCACGTGCTGGTCGTCGGCCACTATGGCTGCGGAGGCATAGCCGCTGCAGTGGATGGCGAGCGCCGGGGCCTCGTCGACCACTGGCTCCATCCGATCCGCGAAGTCGCCCACGACCACAAGGACGAGCTGGCCGCCTACACCGACGACCGAGAGCGGCTGAACCGGCTCTGCGAGCTCAACGTCATCCGCCAGGTTAGGAACGTCGCGTCCGACGTCTTCGTTCAGGATGCTTGGGCGCGCGGCCAGCCATTGGCGGTACATGGCTGGGTCTATTCGCTGTCGAGCGGGCTCATCACCGATCTGAATGTGACTGTGACCGGCGGGCCGGTATCGCCCGGATGACAAGCGATTCAGGCGTCATTCGCGTAGGAGTAGTGAACGCTTGCGCACTGCCATCCGTCACCTCTTGCGTCAGCTCGGCCGATCGAGCACCACACCAGCCCGGGGCGAAACTGCTCTCTCGTTCG
The DNA here is from genome assembly GCF_040321795.1 of Mesorhizobium sp. M0244. Classification (NCBI taxonomy): domain Bacteria; kingdom Pseudomonadati; phylum Pseudomonadota; class Alphaproteobacteria; order Hyphomicrobiales; family Phyllobacteriaceae; genus Mesorhizobium; species Mesorhizobium sp. M0244. The sequence goes on from NZ_JAMYSE010000111.1 coordinate 19,275, forward strand.
GCGAGGACGTCGCCGAGCTGGCCTGCTGTGCCGGTTGAACGACCGCCAACGTGCCTCAGCAATTCGCGCGTCTGTCTCACGAGCCAAGATCGCCCCGAAGCCCGCGGTTTTTCAGGAAAACGCCGCCGACAATCCGGCTGAGACAACTTAACTGTTCAGATAACGCGCCGAGCAGGTGAAGACGCTGGAGATCGAGAACGGACGCCTCGAGCTGCGAGCGGTTACAGGTCCGGACTACGGCAGGATTTTCGATGAAGAGTTGATCGACGCCGTGCAGAAGATCGCTGGCAACGGCACCGGAGACACTCGCTGGAAGGTGCCGGGAGTTCTCGATTGGTCGACGGGAATTTACAATCCGAATGTCGACATTTCCAATGCCACGACGACGCTCTATGCGTCCGACCGTGATGTCTTTGTCTTCCTCGTCGACGACCTGAATCCGATCGAAGCCGGCAAGCTGCCCGATGGCTCGCCCGACGTCTTTTTCAGGGGGTTTTATTGCTGGAACTCGGAGGTCGGCGCCCGCACGCTTGGAATCGCCAGCTTCTATCTACGTGCAGTGTGCCAGAATCGTTGCCTCTGGGGCGTGCAGGATTTCCAGGAAATCATTATCCGGCATTCCTAATATGCCGCCTCGCGTTTTGCCCTGGAAGCCGAGCCAGCGCTGATCCAGTTCGCGGAGTCTTCGCCCATGCCGTTCGTCAATGGCATCAAGGCTTCGCGGGAGCGTGTCGTCGCTCGGGAC
>NZ_JAMYSE010000112.1:0-20014 GCF_040321795.1 Mesorhizobium sp. M0244
ACGCGGGGCGGCCCGCGTGCAGGCGCTTGGCTGAGCGGTGCAATGACCACCCAGCGCCACCTCGCAGCGATCCTGGCTTGCGACGTGGTCGGCTATTCGCGCCTGACGGAGCGCGACGAGCACAGCACGCTTCAGCGGCTGAAGATCTACCGCAAGGACCTCCTCGAACCGCTGGTCTCCGAGCACCAGGGTCGGATCGTCAAGCTCGCCGGCGACGGCATGCTGTGCGAGTTCGCGAGCGTCGTCAACGCGGTGACCTCAGCGATGGCGATCCAGCAGGCTTTGACAGAACACGAGGCGGAGACGCCCGAGGAAGAGCGGATTCGCTTCCGCATCGGCGTCAATCTCGGCGACGTGGTCTGCGAGGAGGACGGCGACCTCTACGGCGACGGGGTCAACATCGCCGCCCGCCTCGAAAGCATCGCCGATCCCGGCACCGTGGTCGTCTCGGGCACCGCCTACGACCACCTTCAGGGCAAGCTCGACTGCGGCTTCACGCCGCTCGGCAACCTGCGCCTCAAGAACATCGAGCGGCCTGTGCGCGCCTACCGCGTCGAGATCGACGCCAGCGCCTTGGTGGCTGCACCGCCTCCCCTGCCCGAGAAACCCTCGATCGCGGTTCTGCCTTTCACCAACATGAGCGGCGACCCCGACCAGGAATACTTCGCTGACGGGCTGGTGGAGGACATCATCACGGGATTGAGCCGGGTGAACTCCTTCTTCGTGATCGCCCGCAACTCGTCCTTCACCTACAAGGGCCGGGCGGTAGACCTGCGCCAGGTCGGGCGCGAGCTGGGCGTCCGCTACGTGCTAGAAGGCAGCATCCGCAGAGCAGGATCGCGGGTGCGCATCAGTGGGCAGTTGGTGGACGCGATCAGCGGACACCATGTCTGGGCCGACCGCTTCGAGGGCGACGTGAGCGACATCTTCGACCTGCAGGACAAAGTGACCGAGAGCGTCGTCGGCGCTGTCGAACCGAGCATCCGGCTGCAGGAGATCAAGCAGGCGCGCATGAAGCCGACCGAGTACATCAGTGCCTACGACCTCTACCTTCGCGCGCTGCCGCGCTTCTACAGCATGACGCGGGAAGGCTTTGCCGACGTGCGCCGGCTCACCAACGAGGCGCTCAGCATCGACCCTGGCTTCACCTTGGCGAAGGCACTCGGCGCCTATATCCGCAGCCTATCCGTGAGCCAGTGCTGGCACGAGCCCGACGATATCCGAGTCGCCGCGCGCATGGCGCGCGAGGTACTGGCGGAAGCGCGCGACGACCCCACGAGCCTACGCTTCGCCGCGCAGGTGCTCGCCTACAGCGCGAGGGACTACGAGATGGCGCTGGGCACGATCGAACGATCCCTGCTGCTCAACCCCAATTCGGCGCAGGGCCATACGGGCAGCGGCTGGGTGAACGCACATTCCAGCCGCCCGCTCGTTGCGATCGAGCACTTTCACAGGGCAATGCGGCTGAGCCCGGTCGACCCCGAGAAGGGCATCGCGCTCTCCGGCATCGGGATGAGCTACCTGATGCTCGAGCGCTACGAGGAAGCGCTGGCATGGGGAGAACGCGCGCTGCACGAGATGCCGAACTACGGCTCCTCGCACCGAGTGGTGATCATGGCGCTGGTCAAACTCAACCGGCTGGACAAGGCGCAGGCGGCGACGCGGCGGCTGATGGAGGCGTTCCCGACCTACACGCTCACCCTGCAGAGACAGATCAACCCGTGGCTGGACAAGGTATTCGCCGAGCGTTACGTCGAGGCGCTTGGCATCTCCGGCGTGCCGGAGTGATCGTCGCGGTTGGGCCAGATCGCCCTTTGCAATCTGGCCCGGGAGATCCAGGCCACCAGGTTTCGAGGCGACTCCTGATCCTTCCGGCACTCAACGCACCCGCAGTCGCGGCAGGTCGGCGCGTGTCGCCACTCGACGAGGGCAATCTCAATCGGCTGTTCCCAGGCGATGCGACCGGATCCCCGACCGAAATGATCGCCCACTATGCGTGCGACATCTTGCTTCCGATGGCAGATCTTGTCGTCGATCTGCACTCCGGCGGCCGCTCGCTTCACTACGTGGCCAGCGCACTGGTGCGTCCTGGGCGGACCTGCGAGGAGCATGAAAGATTGCTGAGGCTCCTGCGGCTGTTCGGAGCGCCAATAAGCTTCGTCAGCGACGGAACGGGTGGCGGCGGCCTCACAACGCCGGCAGCGGCGGCGCAGGAATGTGGTGCGCTTGCGCTCACGACTGAACTTGGCGGTGGCGCAACCCTGTCCCTGGACGGGCTGTCGCTGGCCGAAACCGGGCTGAAGCGGGTGCTGAAAGACCAAGGAATTTTGCGCAATGCCGCCGTCGAGCCCGCTTCCCCAACCCGCCTCATGACAGTCGAGGGCCATTAGCGCTTTCGTCTATGCACGCGACCGAGGCGTTTTCGAACCGGCCGCGGACGTGGGGCAAGAGGTCGTGAGCGGCCAGCTGGCAGGGCGTATCCATTTTCCGGACTTGCCGACACGCGAACCTGAAACGCTACACTTTGAATCATCCGGTCTGGTTGCCTGCCGCAGGGTTCCCTCACTCGCCGATCGCGGAGACTGCCTGTTCAAGCTGATGACCGATCTCGACGTCGGCGCAGATCGCGCTTTGCATGCCTAGATCGGTTTCGAGGCTCAACCCACGTGTGAGGGGCCTGCGCTGCATTCGTTGCCGAGCGCTCCTTCCGATCGGAGACTATTTCGAAGGTTGCCCGACCTGCCTCAGCCAAGATATGCCAGCGAGCCTCGCCGTCGAATACGAGGAATTCCCCAGATCCTTGGACCGTGCCGGCGACTGGCAGGTTTATCCCGAGCACCCGACCCTCGGCGAGGGCAACACCCCCGTTGTGAGGCTGGAAGGCCTGGCGACAGAGATCGGCATCCGCGCGCTTTCTCTCAAGAATGAGGGCGCCAACCCGACTGGATCACACAAGGACCGCATGAGCCGGTTCGTCGTGCAACGCGCTTTGGAGATTGGCGCTTCGACTGTTGCCCGGCCTCAAGCGGCAATGCAGGCGTTTCGCTGGCCGCCTATGCGGCTCATGTCGGGCTCGCCTGCGTGATCGTGACCACGCCTGACATGAACCCGAATTGGCGGCGTGCGATCGAGATGCACGGGGCGACCCTGCTTGCCACAAAAACGCCCGAACGCCGCTGGCAGGTGCTCGCGGACCGTGTCCGGGCCGGGGACTGGTATCCCGCCACGAATTACGTCGTTCCGCCGGTGGGCAGCAATCCTTTCGGAGTGGATGGTTACAGGTCGCTTGCCATCGAACTGTTTCAACTGCCGGGCACCAGGGAATGTACCGATATCGTGGTTCCGACATCGAGAGCTGATCTGCTGTGGGGAATCGCTCGCGGCTTTTGCGATTTGCATACGGCAGGGCTGATCGAAGAGCGACCCCGCATTCATGCCGTCGAGCCGTTCGGCCGAATATCGGAAGTGCTTGCCGGAGCGGATTATCGCGCCAGTTTCGCAGGTCGCTCGGCCATGACCTCAATCGGCGACCGTCACCTACCAGGCACTAGATGCGATCTCATCGTGCAAGGGATCGGTGGTGGTCGTCGAGGACGCTGCAGCACGCTATGATCAGAGCCGGCTGGCGCGCTGCGGGTTTTATCTCGAACTGTCGAGTGCGGCGGCTTTGACTGGGCTGCGAAAACTGGTCTCAGAAAGTGTGATTGTCCCGGATGCCGCCGTGGTGCTTGTCGGCACCTCCAGCGGCTTTTCCGAATTCCAGAGCTTCTCGCATCTTATTGCTGGAATTGCCTAGCGTCGCTGCCTGTCTTTGAGGCCTCTCCGGTGCCTCTGGACCCAATCTGATCCTGAGCGGCATCGCGCCGTCGTTGTGGGTGTGCCCGCGCCTTCGGCCTAATGCTTCGCGCACCCACTTATTGTGACACCATTTAGTCAGGAGACGCCGAGCGGACGTGTCTTTGAACATTGGCGACGCATCTTGTCCTGGCAATGCACGAGTTTGTTGCCTGCTCGCACAAAGTGCTCGAAACCGGTAAGGTCCTCGGTTAGAAGAGCTGGCAGGATGCCCCTTATGAAAAACCCGACGATGGACGATACCGACGATGGCCGCCCGAATGGCGGACGCAGCGCTCTGTTCACGCCCCCCGGCGATGCGTCCGGCGCGGAGCGGGTTTCGCGCCGGCGCAAGGCGCTGCTGTCGTCCTCGATGGTCGGCTCGACCAATCGCGGCCGTGTGCTGCAGGCCCTGTTCGATCTTGGGCCGACGAGCAGGGCTGAACTGGCCCGCCTGGCCGGGGTCAACCGCACCACCATTTCCGGAATCGTGCAGCCGCTGATCGACGATCAGGTGCTGGTCGAGAGCGACCCGGTTCCTCCCAGTCCGGGCGGCGGCAAGCCGGCCCGGCCGCTGTGGTTCTCGCCCAATGCCCGTCCGATCTGCGGTGTGCTGCTGATGCCGGATGCCGTGCATGCCTGCGTGGCGACGCTCGACGGCAAGATCGAATCGGAACGCAAGATGGCCCTGCCGGACGGCAGGGGGCCGGTCCGGCCAATCATCGAGGCGATCGCCGAATGCGTCGGCGACACTCTCTCCAGGGCGCGGCGCATGCCTCTCGGGATCGGTGTTGGCGTCGGCGGCATGGTTGACACCGATCGCGGGTCGATCGTCGCTGTCAATCTCGCGCCGGCGCTCGACCGCTACCCGCTCGCCGACGATCTCGGGCGACGCTTCGGCCTGCCGGTCAAGCTCGACCATCATCCGCGCGCCTTGCTGGTCGGCGACCGCTGGTTCGGCGCCGGGCGCGGCGTCAGGCAATTCGCGGTCGTCTACACGGGCGAGGTGCTGGGCGGCGCACTCTATTTCGACGGGCACCTCTATCGTGGCACGGCAGGCGCAGGCGGCGAACTCGGACACACTTTCGTGCAGCTCGACGGCGAGCCCTGCCGCTGTGGCAGGCGCGGCTGCTGGGACACCATTGCCACCTTGAGCTGGCTCCGGCGCGAGGCCGCCCGCGCGGCTCTGCCCGAGCCAGACCTGATCGACTCGGCCCGCCTCGTCGACATGGCGGCGCGGCGGCTGCCGGGGGCGGCTGAGCTGCTCGACCGCTATGCCCGCAACATCGCCGTCGGCATCGCCAATCTGCAGCAGACGGTGGCGCCCAACATTTTCATCATGCATGGCGATGTCGTGCTCGGCGGCGATTGCCTGCTCGGCGCAATCGCGGAGCATGTCCGCGCCATGGTTCCGTCACGACCCGGCGGCGCGATCGAATTCATTGCCGGTGATGCAGGTGACCGGGCCGCCCTCCTAGGCGCAGCCGGTCTGGTGATTTCCGAGCTGCTGCAGCTTCCGATCTAGGTATTCCGACACCCAACTATCCAGCGAGCCCTGGATAGCTTTGGAACCAGGGCTGCATACGTTCGAACTGAGCCGCCATCGCCAGAACGGTTTCGTCGGCGTGCCGCCGCCCGATGATCTGTAGGCCGACCGGCAGGCCCTGCGCCGTCAGGCCGGCCGGAACCGAAATCGCCGGATGGCCGGTATAGTTGATCGGATAGGTCATGCACCAGCCGATCAGCGGATCGACCGCCTCGCCATTGATCGATGTCGGCCCGATCGTGTTGCCGTCGGGGGCATTCTTGACGGGCGGAACGGCCAGCGTCGGCGAGACGATCAGGTCATGGGTTTCGAATACATCCTCGAGGCCGTCATGGACGCCGGTGCGCAAAAGATCGTCGAGCGCATGGTCGACGGCGGACACCTTGTAGGCGCCCTCCAGCATGGCGAGGAACTGCGGGGTGAGCACCTCGGCGTGCTTGCCCATCAGGTCGATGCCCTCCTGTTTCCAGTACAGGGCGATGGCAGCATAGTGGATCGAGATCGTGCGCACCCAAAGCGCCGCCAGTTCCTTGTGATCGGCCCTGAAATCGAGCTCGACCTCATCAACCTCAATGCCATGTGCTCGCATGACATCGACGGCCCGGGCAACGACGGTGGCGACCCCGGCTTCGACCGGAAAATTGCCTAGTCGCGGGCTGTAGGCGACGCGCAGTTTCGGCGTCCGCCCGGCAACGGCGCCGACATAGTCAACGCCGTCATCCGGCAGGCAGAACGGGTCGCGGTTGTGAGGCCCGGCCATGATCTTGGTCATCAGCGCGGCGTCCGCAACGGTGCGGGTCAGCGGTCCGATATGGACCAGAGGATGTCCCCACAAGAAGGCGTCGGGGCGAGTCACCGAAGGAATGCGGCCGAAAGAGGGCTTGAAGCCGACGGTGCCGCTGAACGAGGCGGGGATGCGGACCGAACCGCCGCCGTCCGTGCCTTGCGCCAGGGCCGCCATGCCGTCGCCGACCGCTGCCGCACTGCCGCCGGACGAGCCGCCGGAATTGTAGCCGATCGCGAAGGGCGTGCTGGTCGGCCCGAAGCGCAGATTGTCGGTGATGCCTTTATGGCCGAACTCCGGCGTGTTGGTCTTGCCGAGCATGATGGCGCCTGCGTCGAGCAGGCGCTCGACCGCCACAGCACTTGTTTTGGGCACCCGGTCGTGCACCGCCCACGACCCCATCGAGGTCGGCACGCCGGCCATATCGTCGAGGTCCTTGATGCCGACGGGGACGCCATGTAGCGGTCCAAGCGGACCGCCTGCCATCACGGCCTTTTCGGCGGCCCGCGCAGCTTCCATCGCCTGGTCGCCGAGAACCAGCGTATAGGCGTTGACCACCGGGTTGCGCGCCTCGATGCGGCGCAGATAGGCCTCGGTCACTTCAACCGGCGACAGGTCGCGGCGCCGGATGCGCTGGGCCAGTTCCGTGGCCGGCAGGAAACAGATCTGGTGGTCTGCAGAAGTCATAAGCCGTTCCACCTTGTTGGGTGCTATTTGATGAACACTGGATTTGCCGCGCCGCCGGTGCCCTTGCTCACTTTGACCGGACTGGCGCAGTAGAAGCCTTCGTAGCGGCGGTCTGAGGCACAGTCGGCGGCCAGCAGGTCGAGCGATGCCATTTCGGTGAACGCCACGCCCAGATTGCGCATCAGCGCGGCGTGCAGCACCAGCATCAACCCGGTCTCGGGCTCGTAGGTTGTCTCGTTGGCCAGCGTGTCGGTAACCAGACAGGGGATCTGCATCTCGTCGAACCAGCGCACGAGGTCGAGGCTGAAGGTCAGTCCGGGTTCCCAATATCCATCGCCGACGCCCTGGCTTCCCGCCGCCAGTGCGCCGACCCAGCCGGTGCGAACGAGAAGGATGCTGCGCGGCAGGATATCGACCCCTTGGGCCCGGGCGCATTCCATGAGGTCGCGATGCGTGAACGTTTCAGCGCGCTCCAGGACCGGTTTGCCGCGGAACCGGGCGATGTCGAGCAGCACGCCGCGTCCGACGATCCCGCGCTCCGCGATCGGCATGATGCTGGCCTTGGTCATGCCGCCATTGGTACTGCTTGCCGCGAAGCCGTTCCAAAGCGTGTCGTCGAACCACATGTGTCCGAGCGCGTCGCAATGCGTGCCGGCCTGTGCGAAGCCGGTGACATAGTCGTCTGCGAATTCGAGGCCGCCGGCAAGCGGTTGCCAGTGGCCGTTCTCGAAGCCGGCCTTGTCGGCGACCATGAAATGCTTCGCCGGCCAGCGGCCGGGAAAGACGGCATCGCCCTCAGAGGTCCCGACCGGCACGCCGAGGGTGAAGGTGCGGCCGTCCCGCACCGACGCCAGGCCGCGCTTGACCTCGTCAGCGGTCAGATAGTTGAGCGCTCCGATCTCGTCGTCGGCACCCCAATGCCCCCAGCGGCTCGGCGCATTGCCCAGCAGCCGGCGCAGCGTCATCGTTTCAGTCGCGCTCATGCTTCCGCCTGCGCGGTCGCCGGCTGCCTGGCGCCGGTGATATAGGCGACGACGTCCTCCATGTTGGTGCCGGAACTTGCGAGATCGGCGACCTTGCGGCCCCTGCGCATCACTACCACGCGGTTGCACACCTGCCAGAGATGATCGAGATTGTGGGTGACCATGACGATCGTCAGCCCCTGGGCGCCGAGTCGTTTGATGAGGTCGAGCACCTCACGGGATTCGCGTACGCCGAGCGCCGCGGTGGGCTCGTCGAGCAGCAGCAGCTTGTGGCCCCAAAAGGCACCGCGCGCGATCGCCACCAATTGGCGCTGGCCGCCGGACATGCGATCCACCGGTTTGCTGCGCACCCCGGGAATATCGATGTGCAGTTCCTCGAGGCCGCGCATCGCGATGTCGCCCATCGATTTGCGGCGGATCCAGCGCAGCAGCGCCGGGCCGCGGCCAAGCGCAATCTCGCGGCCGAGAAAGAAGTTTTCGGCGGCAGTGAACGTGCCGATCAGCGACAGGTCCTGATAGACCGTCTCGATGCCGAGGCGTTGCGCTTCGGACGGCGGCGACAACTTTTGCGGCCGCCCTTCGAGGACCACGTCGCCGGAAGTCGGGTCATGCGCGCCGGCCAGGATTTTGATCAGCGTCGACTTGCCGGCACCATTGTCGCCAACGAGGCCGAGTATGTCGCCCCTGGCGATGTCCAGCGAAACGTCATCGAGTGCCTGGATGCCGCCGAAGCTGCGGCAGATCCGGCGCAGGCTGAGCAGCATCTTCTGCGCCATGGCCTATCCCCTCGCATAGCGGCGGCCAATACCGCCGAGCGCTACGGCGACGACGAGAAGGCAGCCGGTGAACAGGAACTGCGTGAAGATCGGCGCGCCGATCATGGCCAGCCCATTGTTGCCGACGGCGACCGTCAGCACGCCGATCAAGGTGCCGAGGATATGGAACTGACCCTCTCGCAGCGCCGCCGAGCCGAGGAAGGCGGCCGAGAACGACGTCAGCATGAAGCTGTCACCCGCCGTCACCTGGCCGGAGCCGAGATTGGAGGCCATCAGCACGCCACCGATAGCAGCACAGGTGCTGGCAATGGCGAAGGCAACGATGCGGCTGCGATCGACGGCGACGCCGGCGCGGCGCGCTGATTCCGGGCTGACGCCGATGGCCTTGATGTGTTGGCCCTGCACTGTGCGGTTGAGGATCACCCACAGCAGCGCAAGCACGACGGCCATGATGATGACGAGGTGCGGCACTCCGGCAATCCGGCCGATCGCGATATTCGTGAATTCGCGCGATTGGGTGAGCTGCAGCGGAATTCCGCCCGAATAGGCGTAGTTCAGCCCGACGACGATGGTGCCCGTGCCAAGCGTGGCAATGAAGGCGTTCACCCCGATCTTCGAAACGACAATGCCGTTGACAATGCCGATGACCGTTCCGAGGCCGACGACAAGGAAGATGGCGGGTAGGATCGGCAAGCCACTGCTGCTCAACAGCCCGACCACGAGCAGCCCGCAGAAACTCGCGACATAGCCGATACTGAGGTCGAAATCACCGGCGACGAGTGGCACGGTGAGGCCGGCCGCGACAATGGTGCCGATCGCCATGTCGTTTACGATATTGCGAAAATTGCCGATGGTTGCGAAGGTCCCCGGCTCCAGCACCGAGAAGATCCCCAGCATCGACGCCAGCACGATGATGGTGCCGTAGGTCCCAAGCAGGCGCATGAGCAACGCGCGCCGCTGTCGGGCATTGGGCGAGGCATAGCCGGTCTGCGTTGACGGCAGGACGCGGGGCGCCTCTGCCGGAGCGTGGGTTTCGGGCAGGGAATGATCAGCGGACATGGCGGCTCTCATGACAGCACTCCGGCCCGGCCAGGCAAGTCCGGCCCAGACCCACAATCAGGAGAGCTTACTGCGGATTGTCCTTGATGAACTTGTCGACGTTCTCTTTGGTGACGAGCGTATAGCCTGGCACGAAGGATTTGGGCTTCCACTGGTCGCCGGCTGCCAGGATGTCGGGAATCTGATCGACTAGCATTTTGCCTGCCGAAGTCAGATCGACACCGAGCGTGGCGGTCATCGTCCCGTCCTTGACAGCCTGGACAGCGGGTGCCGTGGCGTTGAACGAATAGACCTTCACGTCGCTGCGGCCGTTCTGCTTCAGGGCCGCGATCGCGCCCATAGCGTTGTCGTCATAGCAGTTAAAGATGGCGAACGGCCCCTTGGCGTTGGCATTGGCTGCAAGCCAGGCGCTGGTCGCGGCCTGCGAGGATTCGGCAGCACCCGGGATGCTGATCTCGTGCGAGGTCGCCTTGAGCCCCGGATTTGCCTTGACCGCCGCATCGAAGGCGTCGGCTCGTTCGCGGCACGGAATGCCGGGATGGTAGGTGAGGTCGAGTACAGTTCCGGACTTGCCGATGTCCTTCAGCATCAAGTCGATCAGCGGTTGCGCAGCACCGGTACTTGCAGATAGCGCGATCCCGTCTGCCATGCCGCCGCCGGCCGAAAGCACGGGGATCTTTGCGTCCGCCGCCGCCTGGAGCCCGGCCGCCAGGCCCGTCGAATCGAAGACCGTGACGATGATGGCGTCCACCTTCTTGGTTGCCAGCTGCTTGATGCTGGTGATCGCTTGCGAAGGATCGCCATTGGCATTGAGCGTTTCCACCGACCAGCCCTTGGACTTGGCTTCCTGGCTCATCGTGTCGACCATCTGGTTTGTGTCGACGTCGGATGTCGAGAAGGTGACGATGCCGATCGTCAGCTTGTCATTCGCGGCGAGGGCGGCCGACGTGAAGGATGCTGCGACGAGCGCTGCGGTCGAGAGTTTCTGAAAGCGGTTCACTGTGCGTATCCCCTGTTGACCGAGTGTTCCGGCTCACCTCCAGACCGCGCAGCAGCCAGCTTGGGCGCTATCTACAGGTCGTCACAGTCAGTCTGTTTGTTCGTGCGAGCCACGTACTAACTATAGGCACAAGCTCTTATGCCGCGCAACGGCTAATTTCAACCGGCTTTGGTGACTTGAGGTTCAATCGCTGTGGGGCTCTTGGGGCAAGCGCGCAGCTAGGCCGCCTTCTTGATCTCCGCGACCTGAACGCCCAGTCGAAACGCCTGACTGTCTGCAAACGAACGCGCGTAGCTCTCAGATGTAAACGGGACCGTGGTGGTGGTGCCGTTGACCCTCACGCGAACCGACCACTCTTTGTCCCTAATGATTTCAACGGCATGTTGCTCATGCGCAGCCATGCATTCCTCCCAGAATCTTCCGTTGAGGATGGGAGGATAGCGTCGTAAAACTGGTTTGCATGCAAATAATCCGACACCGCGACGTCGAAATGTCGAACACGCACAGGCTTAAGTCGATGGCCTCGCCTTGAGCTGTTCGAGGTGTTCCTTGGCGAGGTTGAAAAGTGCGGTGGCAGTCTCTTCAGCCGTCCAGCCTTGCTCGATGCAAGAGGACACCAGAGCGGCGTATGCGCCTTCGAGGGCGACTGCGCAGTTCACGCTCCTGTCCGGGCTGTCCTGGGAGAGAAGGGGCGGTTCGATGTGTGCTGTTTGGGATATGCAGAATAATTGGTGGAGTGCCAGAAAGTTCCTCCGCACTCGCGCTTCGCACCACGGTGCCGCCCACAGCGTCTTGCCTAAGGGACTTTGCGGCGTAATTCGCTCGCGTTCGAATTGAGAGCGACCTCGGATTGAACGCGCGGATTACCAGGCGGACAAAAAAGCCCCGGCGCTGGGTCGTTGCGCCGGGGCTTTGGGCACGTACAAGCTACACCAACATGTCCGTTTATGAACGTGCGCTAATAAAGTGAAGAAACGGTGAACCACGCATAGGCCGAAGGGCGCACGCTCAAAGCTGGGGTGAAGCGCGGGTGAAGCGGCAATCAGTGATGACAAGTTGCGCACGCTGATTATTCCACCTAGCTTTCGACCGAACGAGGGGACGAGGATGCGCGCCGCCGACGATGATCTGTCCGTTCACTTCCGATTTGAGCGATATTACCACGTCGTCGACCTCGCCTTCGCCAACCGGGCATTCGGGCCGACTCCCGGAGCGGCGTCGAGAACGCGATCTTCGGCGTCTCTCGCCTGCGTGCGCGAAATCCCGTTCGACCTCCGCGGCGCCAATCGCCCGGTCCGGGCTGTCCCAAGCGCATCACCTCGTACATACGGCGTCTACTCAGTGGGATCGGCACAGTGGTTCACTACCTGCCGTCCAGGCAGGGACTGACGAGCCGCTTCGCTGCGGGTGAATCAAGTAACCGATACAATCCGCTGATTGATTAAATTCGTTGTCACGACGAGGCCAAGCGTTGCCTTCGATATCCGCTCTCCGTCCAACACGGAAGCAAGCGAACCTCAAATGCAGTCTGTCTCACAACACTGCGCTGGCTACATCCAAGTTCAATTCATCAGTCTCGTTGCAGAATTCGTTGTCAATAAGTCACTTGCGCCAGCAAGATAAATTGAGCCATTGCCGTTCATCTCGATCCGGTTGACCACAAAGATGCGAGGCTTATTGTCGGTCGACAATGCACCGCCACCTGTAAGAAAAAGCTTTTGTGACGGCAGATAGACTATACCGCCTAGATCTGTATCGCCACCGCCAATGAGCGTGGAGGTTCTCTCCACGCCTTGGGGTTTTTGAGCTAGCGCGATCCCCATCCACGGGCCGCTGGTCGGCGCCGTCAGGCGTAGCTTGGCGCCGGCCTGCATTGTGATGGTGGCCTGATCGTCGAGTAGAACGATGGTGGTACCTTCAGCTGCATCGAGAACCGCGCCGGAGGAGAGCGAAAGCCCTCCCGTCCTGATAACATACGTTCCCGCGGCAAGATTGACCACCGCTCCGACCGATAGAGTGAGCCCTCCGCAAAAAGTGCCGGGAATGAGATTTGCGGTGGTGTTTTTGATCACCAGGTTATTGTAGGTGCAGACATTGTCTGTTGGCCAGACCAGTCGGGAGATAATAGGATCTGCCAGCTCTTTCTGATTGAAAAGCGGTTGAGGGTTGAAGCCGGCAGACGGCCCGGAGGGGCCGACGACTGACGTCACCAATGTCCTGATGGACGATGAGCCATTCGTGGCTAGCGCAGACCCCGATCTTGAATTCACCTGCGCAACGCATTTCTGGCCATTTATCGATGAAGACCCCGAATTCGACCATGCGTTCGAGGCGGACCGATCTAACACGAGAAGACAGACTGGGTATCGCGGATAGGCAATCGCGGTTGCGCTTCGGCTAATTTCAAGTTTATCGACGCCAAGGATTGCCGAGAAGGCCAATTCCTGCGGTTGGTGCAATACAACCGTCACGATTGTGGGATTGGTTGATCCAACCGTCTGGTGGGCGTCACCACTATAGGGACTTCGCGTGGCCACAAAGGTGGGGCTGGCGAAAGTATCAACGTTCTCCTGACGCTGCTCCGACGTCATATCGCTGCTGTTCGCGCTTGCCACGGTGAACTGAAGGGCCGTGGCGTCGGCTCCCTCCTGCAACTGTTGGGCAGTTCGGCTCACGCGCGCAAAGTCTATCGCCACTCCGACGCCCAAAAGCACGACCGGCAAGACCAACGCAAACACCACGGCGAGGTTGCCGCGTTCTGAACGCCAAAATCGTTCGGTCACACGCATGGAAGCCCCCTTCATTTAGCTGGGACTAACCTAGAGGCAGCATATTGAGGGTCCGTTTCGCGAGCCGGCAAAGTTGTCTCGGTCGCAAATCAGCTTGCGGGGAGCAGCTGATTCACCTCTTCAAATTCACCACGATGACGCCGCCCAACGCCAGCGCCCCGCCGTCTGGCGCCGGTCTGGCGATCGTCAAGGCCGGCCAGCACGCATCATCGCGCGCGCGATGGCGAGCTGCGCCTCGACCTTGGCGTTTTCCTTTTGCGTCATGTTGTCGGCGGCGATCAGCCGCCTCAGCGCCCGCACGATCTCTCCGCGCGCCCAGCCGGCCTCGATCATGCAATCGACGATCGCCTGGAAACCGGGCTCCATAGCCTCCTGGCAATCGATCTCGCGGTCGGTATACTCGCCATGTCGTCTTGGCGGACTGATCATTTTCGAATTGCTCCTCAGAGATATGCTTCGCCGTCGGCGCGGTGTTCAAAACAGAAGCAATGCGAAGGCTGCTTCGGCTTGGCGAAGCCCCATCCTGCATCCTTGCCGCAGTCGGGATGCTCGCACCTATGATGCTGAACGCCCGGACGCGTGACGGGCTCTAGTGCGCCGGGAAGGCGGATCAGTTCGTCGCTCATCGGGATGCTTTCAAAGCAGCGAGCCTTGTGCAGGCGCCTGCAGCGGAACTTTGATCTGTGTGGCCGGCTTCTCGACGATGACGAGAGCGTCGTCGGGCGCCGTCCGCTGCAGCCGTTTTGCGTCCGACCATGGCGCTGCCAGCCAGGTCTCGGCTTCCTCTCGCCTGGTCAGGATCACTGGCATCGCCTTCTCGTGGATTGGCGCGATTAACGCGTTCGGCTTCGTGGTCATGAAGGCATAGAGCTCGTGATCCCCAGGGCCTTCCTTGACCTTGCGCACCCCTTGCCAGCGCGTCCACAGGCCCGCGAAGAAGAACAGCGGCCGGTCCTCGTTGAGGGCGAACCAGAAGTTCCGCTGAATGCCCGTCTCGGAGTCCTTGTCACCGGGCGTGGGGCTGGGCTCGGCAAAGCTCGTCACCGGGACGACGCAGCGATGCTCGATGCCGACATATTGCTGCCAGTGGCCATATTGAGGGTTGCGGATATTTGTCGTGCCGGAATCGGCATTGCCTTTGACGCGCTCCAGCGGCGTCGGCATTCCCCAGCGCAGCTTGGCAAGCTCGCGCGTCCCGTCCTGAGCATTGCGGACGACCGGGCCGAACTGGTTGGGATAGATGTCGATCGACGGCTCAAGGTTGCCCAGGAGATCGCGCAAGGCTCCGGTCCATTGGCGGATCGCCTCTTGACTGGTGGTGACGTTGTAGAGGTTGCACATGTCGTTGCCTTGGTTGCGCAGTGTCTGAGGAACGCTCAGCGGCCCGAGATCGAGAATTCTCTTGTATTCCCCTGTCCGGCGCCAGACCCCGTTTGGGTGGCCGTTTTCTCGATCGCGCTTGGGATCGAACATCATGCCTCCGAATGCTCAAGGAACATCTGTGCGGACGCCTGGTCGGCGAAGCGGTAGAGTCGCCAGTTCTCATGTTTATGATCCGGCCATATCGCCTGCACCTGCCTTACCATTCGGGCCAGCCCGCGCTCTCCGCAGAATTCGCGGATCAGCGCAAAGCTGTGTCCGGTACATAGGTCGTCGGGCAGCGCGATCTGATAAGGCCACTCCCGGTCGATCCTAGCCGGCGAGGGCCCTCGGCTGGGCATGCATCAGTGCGGTGCTGCGGGCTTCTTTTTGCTTTCCCTCAGATAGATATCGGTCTGTTCGCGCATCGCGTCTGAAAGCGATAATGCCAACTCCAAGCTTTCCGGGTAGATCGCTAGAATCCAAGTGGCCGTAAGTTCAGCGATCGCCTGTTTCTGACTGACATCAGATAGGCCGCGCATTTGCTTTGCCATTTTGATGACGGAGCGATGTATGGCAGGCCGTTCACGCCTCACCGTTGCGTAGATTTCGGGCTGCTCGGCCGCAGTGACAATGATCGATTTCATGGCATGTCTCCATTTTGCCTTTAGTGAACAAAAAGAGAACGAGAGAGTCAAGGACCTCTTGACCCGAGAGGAATATGTTCCTCATCTCTAGGGATGCCAGAACAACCCGAAAAATGGCCGAGAGGCGCGCCATGGACGTTGATGCATGCCCACAACGCGGGGCAGGTTGCCCGCCTTAGCTGTGGCCTCTGCAACATCAAGCGTTTCTATAAGCAGCTGGAATTGCGGGAGGTGATTGGCAACGTCACCATCGACCAAGTGCGGGCAAAGGTCCGTTGCGAAAAATGCGGCCGCAAGCAATCGATGCGAGCGGAGCTGTTCCACCCGTCGGGCAGGAATCCGTTTCCGACGCCTGGTCGAGATCAGATGGGAGCGGTGCGACTGAAAGCCCTACTCTCGGCCGGGCACGAACCTAACAAAGAGCATCGTCGGCTCTGCAGCGAGGCGGCGGTCATAGAACTGGCAAGCGAGGACCATTGGCTTGTCCGACTATCGTTGTGCCTTCAGCAGACGCTCGAGCGTTGAAAAGGCACTCATGTCGCGGTCAGGGCGTCAGGTCAAGATCCTTGGGGATCTTCTTGAGCTTCTCTTCGGAGATCGGTTTTTCGTTCTTTTTATTGACGGCCTGGTAAGCGGACCACCCAACACCCGCCGCCTTCACGGCATCGCGTTCGGCTCGAAGGGCGATTTGATGCGCGTGCAGATAATGAAGCCCGAGTTCGTCTAGGAGCGCCTTTTCAACGATCTCGTGCGTTAGCAGAAATGGGGCAAGCCGGACCTTGGCCGATTTCCAAATCCATAGTGCGAGGCATATGGCGATCGATATAAATCGTCCTGCCATCTTTGCTGTAGCCAGCAATGTAGGGGATATCGAAATCATGAACGATCTTCACCCGACGATGCAGCGCCCGCACAGCGTCACTCAGTACATCATCGTCCAAGTCTTCGGAAACGTGGCGGACTTCATCTTCAAGCTTCATTTTTTCCACACTGACACCAGCGGCGCTTTGCTCCCATAGACCGGATCCTTCCGTGGACGGCCAACTTGGGAATCGTTCGTAATGCCCGCTCATGTTCCTGGGCTGTCGTGCATTCGTCATAAGCGCCGGATGCGGGATAAGCGCCGACCACCAGGAAACCAGCAGGCTCGGAGAGACATTGGTGACCGGTGCCGGCCGGAAGAAGTGCCACGTCGCCGGCCTTCAAGGACAATGTACGGCCCCTGTTGCCCCCGAACCGAACCTTGCCGGTTCCGCGCGCAACCCCAAGCACTTCATTTTTGCGGGAATAAGAACGTAGTGGTAGATGCCGTCCCGCCAGCCGCTACTCCAGCCATTGGCCTCGAAAAGCTCTTCCAGCACGGCTGCGGAATCAAATTGTTCCACCGACCTTACGGCGCCACGATAGACGACAAACGGCCAGAAGGGGTGGTTCGGCACGAGGCCGTTATCCTTGAACCGAAATTCGAGTGGCTTCTTCACCTTCACAAATTCGGCGAGTTCTTGCTTTCTCGGTCGCGCGATACCCGTCGCCTGCTCGGTAGCTTTCTTCAGGCTCTCAAGAATGCCCACGGCGAATCCTTGCGCTGGATGAGACGTCAGACAGAGCAGGGAAAGCCTCCGCTCTGGTCTCAACAAATCTCAACCAGCGACACCGCACTTTGTTCCTTTTGCCGGCTGCGTGCGCCAGAAGGCATTCGCGTCCTCCCCGTTCTTGGATTCTAGGACCCGGGCGATACCTTCGACCAATTTCCGCCGCCGATGCAGCGGAAACGCGCTTATGTTTGAATCATCGATCACCTCACCCGGATCGCCCAGGCGCAAAGTACGGATGCGATAGTGACATTCCGCAGCCAGAACGGCCTTGTGCAGCTCTCGGAGCTGAAGAAGGTCGATGCTTAAGGCGTGGCCCTAGTATGCCTCGCGGTGATGCTCCCGCCCGGCGCCAGATAGTTGTGCATGTCAGTTGCAGCGACCGCTGCGTGGCCGAATGCTACGGCAAGCTGATTGATTTCGTTGACGACATCTCCGGCTGCATAAAGGCCGGTGACTGCGGTGCGCTGGCGCGAGTCCACGACGAGATTGCCCGCTTTGTCACAGCATGCACCAAGCTCGACCGCGAGCCCCGAGCGGATGGTCGAGCCCATCGCAGCGTAGATGGTGTCGAATCAGAGCGTTCCGCCGTCGATGAGCTCCACGACCGCCTCCCGGCCCGTCGCGCAAACGGCATTGGGTCTGCATACGCCGATCTCGATTCCGGCCCCTCTTGAGCTTGGTAAGCTTGTCCCGAGAGAGCTCGGATGGATCGGTAATCAGCAAAGTGAGATCCTGTGTGAAGGTGCGCATGAACAACGCCTTTTTCATTGCGTGTTCGACCGGTCCGATGACGGCCACCCGTTTGTCGATGGCTTCATAGCCGTCGCAGATAGGGCACAATCGCAAGACGCCAGCTTGGATCATGTCGGCAGCGCCAGGAAGATCCGGCAGGATGTCAACAGCGTCGGTTGCAATGAGCACCGAGCGGGCACGAATGGGGGATGAAGCGCCCGCCAAAAACCCAGCCTTCGTTTTGCGAATGGATAGGATCCTGTCGCGGACCAAGCTTGCGCCGTATCGAGCAGCCTGCAGTTCGAGGCGGTCAAGTAGGTCAGCGCCGGTGATGCTGTCTGGGAAGCATGGGCAGTTGCGCGTCAAGGAAATCCGCCTTGCACGGCTTTCATCTGCGTCGACAACAATTACTCGCCTTCGAAATCTTCCAAGGTAAGTCGCAGCCGCTAGGCCCGCTGGCCCGCCACCTACAATCATGCAGTCGAAGCTTCCTTCATGCCGGCTCGTGTCCCGGTCGATCATTCAGAAATCCTGAAATCACACGGCTTCATCGCGAGCGCACAGTCGAACGCCGTTGAAGGAAACGCTGAGCAGGCCATTTGGTTACATGGCATTGGTGAGGCCAAAGCCGCCAAGCTGGAAACTTGTCTCAGTTAAGGACGACCGCCGCTACTAGGATCGTAGGTAGTAGTGACAGCGGAACGGCTAGAAGACACCACATCTCCAAAATGTTGTTTTGCCGCGGGTCCATCGTCAGCTCACTTTTGTTTTTGTCATTGGGACACTAACCGTTGGTCGGAGGTAGCGTTTCCAGCGAGAACGCATCGAGCGCTGCCTGTGCTGGATATTGCCAACAACTTGGCAGATCGACATCGCAGACGAGGTAGCAAATTACAGCCGCAGTCCGGCGTAGGTTACAGAAGACCGCGTAAGCGTCTCGATCCCAAGCTACGATTTCCCGGATCTCGGACCGGGCTCGGCCGCCCGGCGATGCGGCCCCAAGCCGTTGGGCTGCCCATCTGCCCACCCGGCGCCTCTGCCACTCAGGGCGGCGGTGTGGGCCGAGTGCGCGTGCCTTTTGAAGAGCGAAATCCGAATCTCTCGGCCGCATCCATCGCACGTGTAATGGGAACGACCTGAAACCAGCTGCCTTTCCTGACAAGGGCGAACTGGCACTTCCGGCATATAGGCAAGTTTCAAAGCCCGATCGCTCTATTATCTCGTGGTCTGGCCAACAAAAGGAGACTCGCCCGGCCGGTGTGGTTGATGGGTGTAGCGAGACACCAAGCTGCACCATTGGGCTGCTCAAGTGCGCTTGCATCTCTCTACGCCGACAAGCGCAGCCTTTGTATCGCCGTAGTCTCAACCCGCTGAAGCTCGGCGGTGCTTTCTCAGCCGAGTGATCGCAGACTTGTCGACCGTGATCACCCCGCCGCAGTCAATCCGCACAGAGAGTTTGTTCGCTGCGCGATCGATGCGGGTGACGTCCCCAACAAGAACCACTCGGTCTCCGGCCCGGGCTTTGGGTGGCGGATCGATCGTATAAGGATGGTCGTAGGTTGGAATGCTCACTCTGGCGCGGCCGCTAGGGAGAATCGTGATGACGGTACATGCTATCGCCACCTCGTCGCCGACCTCAAATTCGCCAGGCGTGTTAACGTGCAGCATGGTCTTCCTCCCGATGCTTTCCTATTTGGTGCTTTGCTAAATTAATGCCTGGCCAACCGGGTTGGTTGCTTGCAATCCGCTTCGTATGGTTCCGCACAATTCCAAGCTGGAATATCGACTAGGCAGCCCTGTGTTAACGGAACGGCGGGCATCGCGGGCCGTTGCGGGCCGAGCTGTGGTCTTTAGTGTGCTTGCTGGGATCTGGAGGCTTGAGGCATCCGAGCACCCGGTAAGCGGACTGGTGCCCTTGCTATGCGGATGTCGTGTGCCTACGGCAGGTCAAGTTCCGTTTGCGTCGGGATGTTAAAGGCTAGTGACGCCATCATCGGGCAATGTTCAGCCAGCTCACATGTTGTTCGCAATCGCTGCACATGGAAGGTTCCGATCGGTTGACATTTCAACACCAGAGCAACCGGACAGACGCTGGAAGCGGCCCAAGCGTTGCCCTTCTTCGGGGCCAGCTTCGAGCTTTTTGGCGAGCTATCCTGAGCTCGGGCAGCGTTGGTTGCCACCAGCCTCGCTGCCGTTCCGTTAACCCGGCAGCACGCCGAGCGG
>NZ_JAMYSE010000113.1:0-19824 GCF_040321795.1 Mesorhizobium sp. M0244
GATGCGCTGATCTTTCACCAGGCCGGTCTGCTGGGCGCGACGGTCCTGACCGGCAATGTTCGGGATTTCGATTACCTCAACCAGCTTGTTCCGTCAGTGCGTGTGATCTTCTACCGGCCTGTGACAGACTTGCGCCCGCAGGGTTGAAAGCGTCTGTGGCAGATATGCCCGTGCACCGTGTTCGTCCAACCTCCTTTAATGACCACCAGTCTTGGTCGCTGAAACTCTCCTGCGACCGTTGAAACGCGGGCGACAACGGCCATTGCTAATGTAAGGACAAAACGAACGATAAGGCTTATCATTCATTCTAAATACGCGACAGGTGCGGCGGTTGTTACGCAAATCAATTGCCAAAAGCGCCGCCATGATTCATCGTGCTGTCGATGATTCTGCGTCCCAAATCCTCTCCGCGCGACTACGCCACGCTTGGCGGTGCCCCTTCGACCGCGCCGATGGCAACAGTGCCGGCCTGGCTGCGCCGCGCCATCCCGGATGCGCAAAGCCTTGCGGGAAAAGGGATAGGGCTAAATGCCCTTGATGACCTCGCGCTCGCCGCAGGTGCCAGCCGGCAGGAGCGGTGGGCCGGCGCCTGGCGGCAGCGCCTGGCGCTTTCGGCGGCCGGGGTGACGGCACGGCAGGCGGGGCGCATCGAGGATGAAAGCGCTCTGCGCGACGCCGTGCTGCTCACCCGACCGGGCGATTTTTTGTCCGTCGGTCCCGCCGGATCGATGCTGCTTGCCTGGCGTCGGCTGGCGGCCCGGCCCGCGGAGGAATTGCTGACGGAGAGCAATCTTGTCGCGGTGCTGGAAGATCTCGGTCACGTCTGCGACGACGAGAGCGTGCGCGACCTGACGAACGATCTTCGCCAGCTCGCCGCCAGTGACGGGACGGTGGGAATGATGACCGGCGCTTTCGCTGCCGTCGAACGCTACGGCTTTGGGCGCGTCCTTGGAGCCTGGCTCGCCGACGCCCTGCTGGCGCAACGGCTGGGGTGGGCAAATGCAGTGCCCCTGCTGGGCACCGAGGCAGCCTTGGGGACAAGCGCCCGCCCGCGTCGATCGGCAGCCAGCTCTGTGGCGACAGGCACTGAGACAAATCCTGAGCGTGCCAAAAATCTGCTTGCCGCGCAGGCGCGCGCCGCGTTGCGCGCAATCGATCTTTCCGCCGAGCTCGAGCGCCGCGCGGACCGGCTGCTTGCCATTACGCCGAAACTCAGGGCCAAGGCAGCGGACGCTGTTGTCGACAAGCTCTTGTCCGACGATGCGATCGTTGCCTCGGAAAAGATCGCCGGCATGAGCGACCGTGGGCTGCGTTCGACCGTCTGGTCGAACTCGGCGCCGTGCGCGAACTGTCCGGCCGTCCGAGTTTTCGTATTTACGGGTTGTGATCGATGGTCGAGGCGGCGCGCGCGAGAAGGGGGAAAGGTCGATCAGATGACCGTCGATCAGCTGACCAGCTGTTTGACCGGGAGCTGGATCACCTGCCGCCGGAGGCGCGTTGGCGTGAGTGGATGCACCGCGTCGAGGCAACGATTTTTGCGGCCAGCGAGCCCGTCAACCGCGAAACGCTCGCCCGAGTCGTTGGCAAGACCTGCAGCATTGATCTCCTCATCGACGACATCCGCGAGGAACTGCGCGGCCGGCCCTATGACCTGGTCGCCGTCGCCGGCGGTTTTCGGCACCTGACCCGGCCGGCCTATGCCGACGCCATCCACAGTGCATTTGGCACCGCCGGTGGCGGCAACGGGCGTGCCGTGGACCTGACGCAGCCAGACGTGCTGGTTCTGATGTGCATCGCTTATTTCCAGCCGATCACCCGTGCCGAACTGTCGTCGTTTTTTGCGAAAGAGATTTCCCGCGATCTGATCGGCCATCTGCGCGGCGCGAAGCTGATTGCGTCCGGTCCGCGCAGTCCGACACCGGGTGCGCCTTATACCTACGTCACCACAAAAGAGTTCCTGCTGGAGTTCGGTCTCGACACGCTGCGCGACCTGCCGGATTTCGAGGCGCTCGAGGATGCCGGACTGCTGAGCAAGGAGAAGCTGCTTGCGGGCGACATCATGCCAGGGTTTTCAGATAGCGATCGGGATGACGTTTCAGAGCCCGACATCTGAAAGCAGATCCGACCCGACCTCGGGGTTTACAGCCCATATCGCCTCTGTCCCGCCTTGGCGCAAGTCGGCCTGGGTCCGTCAAACGAGCGCGCATCAAGCTGCCGTTGCGCGATCCGACCAACGAGGATGGCTATTCCAACGCCGCATCAACAGGGGAAGGAGTCAACCTTCGATGGTCTGAGCGAGATTTGTAAGTCAGCTAGCTCCGCCACGGCGTCAGATCTGAACGTCGAACACAGTTCGATCAAGTCATCTTGCCGGGGCCGGCCAAAGGCCAACCGATAGGTAGCCAGAGACTTTTTCAGATTCCCGTAGCGCTCCACCTCCCGACTAAACGGAGGGATCAGGACCATGCGCTCGATTTTAGCGTCACCGGGGTCGTGCCAGGACCCGGCGCAATTGCCCGATAATGACAGCTGGTCGCTGATCGGCAGGATAATCGGGCTTCTTCTTGCTTCTCGCCAGTTCAGATGCCTCGCGGATTCGCTGGATAAATTCAGCCCCAACAGCAGCCTTGAACTTCTGGAAGATTTCTTCGGAAGTTTTCTGGCTGCGCATCCAATCGGTCCAGCCAGGCCAATTTTCGGCGATGACACCTCCACGGAAGATGCGCTGCACGCCGCCATGCGGGATACCGAGCCTCTTCCTCAGCATCTCATAAATGAGGGCGCGCTCCTTCGCTGTACCAAGCGATCACTTGAGATCAAGCGCTGTCCCTGGCGTCAGGCTGATAAGATTGATAGGCCGTGAGGCGATTCCACCCTCCTGTCCAATCTCGAGCGGCAGCAGCGTGAGGCGGGTGTTTAGCGGTTTGGTCGCCGAACCGATCACATCACATTGAGAGACTTTATGTTCTGTTCGGCGATTGCTTGATTAGAGCAAATGCAGATCACGTCGATCCGATCGACTTTGCCCGTCAGCTCTTCGATCGCCTTCGCAATGACGCCCCGTGCAACGATGGTTTTTCCGAGGCCGACTTCTTCGGCGACGAGAAATTGCCGTATAGCCGACGCATCCGTAATAGACGTCGGAAAACATAGTCCACCGTGGCTCGCTGGAAGGGCTTGAGAAGCTTTAAATGCTCTTCGGCACGATAGGTCATTGGCGTACACCCTTCGAAGCCACGAGCGGTACAAAGCTGGCCCACAGCTTGAGGAACTCCGTTGGGACAATACTTGTGCCGCCATCCGGATGTTCAAGGCGCTTGATGAGCTGGCCGATCTCGATGAGCTCACCGCTACCGAGGCTCAGCGCTCGAACCATCGGCTCGAGAAGGGAAGCACCACCATGGCCGAGCCGTCTCAGCCATTGCCCTTCCCCCGCGGTTTCGCTTTCCAGGAAGCTGCCTTCGCCGAGACCGGCAACGAATCCTGGCGCTTCAAGAGCCGCTCTCAAAGCTGAAGTCCGAAAGCTAATCAGTCGCGCCGATCGGGCTGTGCAACCCCGACCAGCTTCGCCTCATCGGGCGCTTACCGGCGTGCCTCTCAGCACCGAAAGCTGGGGTCCCTTTTGCGCGAAAAAACAGGGTCCCGATTCCACGGTCATTGACAATCATTGCGCTTCTGCAGCCGGTAAGACTGAACTTCCCGTGGGCGGCTATCATATCCCGATGTTCTTCTATGGACCGGGCCTGGTTAAGCCCGGGCATATCAGCACGCTTGTCAGCCAGATCGATCTCCCGCCGACGATCCTCCGTGCACTGGGTGCGAATGGCGAAAGCCATTTCTTCGGCAGGGCAAAAGACGGGTCCAAGCCCGACAACGAGTGCGCCTTCATCAGCAACTATCAGTCGCTCGGGTACATGAAGAACGGGACTTTGTTCGTCCTGCGTCCGAAGGGTGTGGTCGAGAGCTATCCGTGGATCCGACCACCCTCGCTTCACGTCCCGCCCCAGTGGACGCACAGCTGCGTGACGAGGCGATTGCCTACTATCAGACGGCGTCGCGCGACTTCAAAACAGGCGCACTCCGCGCCGCTTGGCAGGACGTGCCGACGAGATTCACGAATTGGAAATGATCGAATGAATGAGTCCCGCGCGATGGACCTGTCGCACTAGCGCTCCCTTGGTGCCGCGCTCGTTTTCGCCTCGCATGTCATCGAAGCGCGGGGGCGACAGCACTATGACCCCGCTTATGAGACGAGCAAGGCATATGACACGTCGGCAACGGCAAGGCATTTCGTTTGGGCGGCCCTTGTCGCGGCCCTCAGTGTCGCGTTCAGCCTTGTGCTCGCTTGCGCCACGCCATTCCCGGCCATCGCTACGGTGGCCGGGGCAAACCTCTCCCGTCGTGGTGCCCTGCTGCAACAGGTGTGTCGTGGCTCGCCAATCAGGCGGTCGGTTACCTCCTACTCGGCTATCCGACGACATGGGATAGTCTTGCATGGGGCGGGGCGATCGGTCTCGCCGCCCTGCTTGCGGCTTTGCGGTGCTGGTGCTGCGCGACCGGGTCGGGGCCCGCCTTGTCGCCTATGTCGCCAGAATCCGCAACGGCGTTGCTGTTTCTCGCATCCTTCGTGGGCCGAGGCCGCCTGATGGCGATGATAACCTACGTCTTCACCATCAATCACGTCGCGAAAATGCTCGGAGAGGACCCCGAACTCCTGGAGGCGATCGTCTGTAACGACGACAATCTGTCCTACGGCAGTCTCATCAGCGTTTACGACGGCACGGGCGCCCATGCCCGCCGCTCGACCAATGACTGGAAACGATTTCCTCGAAGACTTCGTCTCAGACCCAGACATCATCGCACGCATCAAAGCGAAATCTCCGCGGTACAATCGGGCGCTGACACAAGACCACACTGCCGCAAGCTGCTCAGCGCGTTCCAGATGCTGTTCCAGATGCTGTTCCTGACAGGCCGGTTCTCTCGGCAGAATGCTTGGCCGAAATATATCCTCCATGCAGGCAGAGCTCCCTCAGGAGACCTATATTCGACTCTATCCCTAAGTATCCGACCTACCCGCACTGGCCCCTACCAGTGTCGGGTTTGTCGAATCCGCGACACGGTGACGTCTGGCTGGCGTGCCGCCGCGCTATCAGTGAAGCCATTGAATAACATCCAGAACAGTTCTCTGGGTCGCTTCCTGTGCGGTTGGCACGACTCTTGATGTTGGTTGTACGGCGGCAAAAGCCGCTAAATGGCAGACTGGTTCATCTTATTTGATCTCTAGGAAAGGAGACAGCAATGAAGGTCGATCTGTCAGACTATGGTGTGACTGAATTGGCTCCGGAAGAAGCATCCACAATTTCGGGCGGGTGGGCTTTTTTTGCGGCGATAGCTTTCGCGGTGGCGGGATTAATAGGCGTTGTGGCTGCGACTATACTGGATTGGAAGACACACGGTTAGAACATTAGTGTGCAAGCTAAATACCCTTTCTCCTGAAGTTGCCAGCTACACTGCAGAGAGCATTCTCTCCCGACGATCAGGACGATCTTTGATCATCTATCGGCTGATTTTGCTCTCTGTGGTTGCGACGTTGGTGTCGCTGCCACTCATCACCATAGCGATCTCGGTCCAAAGTGCCGGTATCATTCGCCCCACCGTCGAGAAGACGCCCCTGGTCGCACCCGTCTCCGGACGCATCTCCCGTATCCTTGCCGTTGAGAACGATCTGGTTGCCCAGGGGCAGGAGATTCTCGCCCTTGATGATGAGGTGGTTGAGGAAAAGCTCAGGGCGTATAAAGGCGATATTCGCGCTAAGAGTGATCTTGCCCGTGACCTCGAAACCCTGATCTCCTCCGGCACGAAGGCCAAGGACCCGATCCTCCTCCTGACCGAGTCCGCCAAGGCGGAGCGGGCGCATTTTCTCAATCTGCTGCGGGAGAACCAATATGCCAGCAGTAATGCCGCGGCGGAACTCGACCGCGCTAAGCGACTGCTCTCCGCTGCTGCGACCCCCGCAAAGGCCGTTGACGAGAAGGCTTTCGCCCTCCAGAACATTGAGGTTCAGGGGGAGATCCTTGCCCGGCGCAAATCCGCCGAATGGAACCAGCAGCTCTTCGACCTTAACCTGCGCCTCAAGGAACTCACGGCCGCCGTGCATCAGCTCGAGAAGGAACGGGATCTCACCCACATTCGGGCCTCCGTGTCAGGCGCACTCGAGCAATTCACCGGCCTGACCCCCGGCAGCTACATCCAGGCCGGGCAAACCGTTGCTTGGGTTTCGCCGGACGACGAACTGGTGGCGGAAATCTACGTCTCCCCCAAAGACATCGGCTTAGTGCGGGAGGGCCAGTCGGTGCGGCTCCAAGTGGATGCATTCAACTACAATCAATGGGGTCTCATCGATGCGACAGTGCTCGGCGTAGCGCAGGACTTCACCCTCCACGACATGAGCCCGGTCTTCAAGGTCCGCTGCGCACTCTCTCGCACCCATCTCGCACTCAAGAACGGGGTCATCGGTCATCTGAAGAAGGGCATGACCGTGCGGGCCCGCTTCCTCGTGGCAGAACGCACTCTTCTGCAACTCCTCTACAATGAGGCCGACGATTGGCTCAATCCCCTCCTGGCGGGCCACTAATCCTTCCCTATCCAAACAGCCAGCGAGCCGCCATGTCGAGCAAGGTTATCAAGTTCAAGCAGCACGACATCACCGATTGTGGAGCTGCCAGTCTTGCTTCTGTCGCAGCCTTCTATGGTCACAAGCTGCCATTGTCGCGCATCCGCCAGTATGCCTCGACCGACCGCTCCGGCACTACCGTACTGGGCCTCACGGAAGCGGCCCGGAAGCTGGGCTTTGTCGCCAAGGGAGTGAAGGGTGGCTTCGACAGCCTGTACAAGATCCCCAAGCCCGCTATCGCGCACGTCGTCGTCAAGGGGGTCCTTCACCACTTCGTCGTCATCCAGGCGATCGACGCGAGGTGGGTCACCGTCATGGACCCAGCCTATGGCGAAATCCGCAAGCTGACGCACGAGGAATTCAAGACGCAATGGACTGGCGTCCTGGTGCTCCTGGTTCCGGCAGCCACCTTCAAGCGCCGCGACGAGACCATTACGCCGCTTGCCCGGTTCGCGCGTCTGCTTGCGCCACAAAGGGCGGTGATGGCCCAGGCTCTCGCCGGGGCGCTCGTGACGACGGTCCTCGGGCTCTCGACGGCAATCTACGTCCAGAAGATCGTCGATCATGTGATCACAGCGGGCAACCGCAACCTGCTCAACCTGATGAGCCTCGTCATGCTGGTGATCCTGGTGGCGCAGATCCTGATCAATCTCCTCGGGAACCGGCTTATCCTGCAAACGGGGCAGAAGATCGATGTCCACTTGATCCTCGGCTACTACAAGCACATTCTAAACCTGCCCCAGAAGTTCTTCGACAGCATGCGCATGGGCGAAATCATCGCCCGGATGAACGACGCGGTGAAGATCAGGAGCTTCCTGAACGACGTCTCGATCAACATATTCGTTGACGTGCTAATGATTCTATTTTCGTTCGGGCTGATGTGCATCTACTCGTGGAAGATCGCCTTGGTCGTGGCGGTCTCCATTCCGCTGTATCTCTTGGTCTATTGGACCATCAACCGGCTGAATAGGAAGCACCAGCGCGCGATTATGGAGGATGCCGCCAACCTGGAGGCGGAGCTGGTGGAATCCCTCGGAGCTGTCTCCACAATCAAGACCTCCGGCGTGGAGAGTTTCGCCAACTTCAAGATGGAGATCCGTTTCATCAAGATGCTGCACTCAGTCCACAGTTCCGGTCTCATCTCGATCTTCGGGGATAATGCCTCGACTTTCCTCTCGACCCTATTCACCATCGTGCTGATGTGGTTCGGAACGACGCTTGCCCTGGATCAAACCGTCACGCCCGGCGAGTTACTGTCCTGTTATACGTTACTCGGCTATGTCATCCGGCCGGTCGCCAATCTGATCCAGACTAATCGGATCGTTCAGGATGGCTTCATCGCAGCGGATCGCCTGTTTGAGATCTTCGACCTGGAGCAGGAGACAAGCGGCGGCGGCATCGATGCCACAAAGTCCGACCTTGGTGATATTCGCCTGGAGAACGTCACGTTCCGCCATGGTTCGCAGCCGGAGCTTTTCCACGATCTCAGCGTCACCTTCCGCCGGGGCGAGATGACGGCCGTGGTGGGGGAAAGCGGCTCGGGCAAGAGCACCCTTGCGGCGTTGCTGCAGAATGTCTACCCGCTTGAGGGAGGACGCATCCGGATCGGTCCCTTTGCCCTCCAGGATCTCTCAACAGTGTCCGTGCGCAAGGCTATCGCTGCTGTGCCGCAATCGGTCGATGTGTTCTCGGGCTCGGTGGTCGGGAACATCGCCCTTGGCGAGTTCGAGCCGGACATCGAGAAGATCCTGCACATCTGCGATCAAATAGGGCTACGAGAGCTGATCGAGCGCTGGCCCGGCGGTCTCCAGACCTATTTGGGCGAGAATGGTATACGCCTCTCCGGTGGCGAGAAGCAGCAGCTTGCGTTGGCTCGGGCTCTGTACCGGGATCCGGAGATCCTGATCCTCGACGAAGCGACTTCCTCTCTCGACTCGATAGCCGAGGGGTTTGTCCTGCGAATCATTGAAGATCTTCGTCGGGCCGGTAAGACCATAATCGTCATCGCTCATCGACTCAGCACCATTCGTAGGGCCGACAAGATCGTGGTCTTCGACAAGGGACAGCTTATTGAGGAGGGGAGGCATGCTGATCTGCTGGCAACTGAAGGTGCTTACGCGCGCTTGTGGCGGGCGCAAACCGGATCCAGCTAACCACGACGGTGCCGTAGCGCATCGATCACCGCCAGATCCGGTCATCGAGACCTAGCAGCGTGGCCTGCAGCATCACGTATGAGCTGACGCGGATCGCATCGTCGCACTCGGTGAATAGCGTCTCGCCTGCCCTGCATAACCGCAACATTCCTCCGCATCGTCTGTAACTACGCATCCGGTGAAGACCGCAGACGTGCATATCCGATGCCATGAGGACCTGAGCACCGCGGTGCTGGGGTCAAGCTTTCGATGGGGAGACGCGATGATGTTCTTCGAGGAGGAGTTCGACCTCTTCGATGCCTTCATCGGTGAAGACCAAGATCCCGTCGTCATCGTTAGCCCCGTACACCCAGATCACGCCATCCTCGGGCTCGAGACCGAGGGTCAGGTCCTGGATGAGCTCTTCGCTGACGCCGAGGTCCCTGGCGACACGTTCGACGGTGTAGATGTGATGCACCTTATTGCGCTGCATGATCAGGCCGCCGCTGGTTGGGTCCGCAGTTTTGCGGGTCTCCAATTCCACGGCAGCAAATCATCGATCCGATGGGCTGGATAGGCGGGCAGTCGAGCGAGGACGTGGGCGAGCCAGACTTGCGGATCGATATCGTTCATCTTGGCGCTGACGATCAGGCTGTAGAGAACGGCAGCGCGCTGTCCGCCGCGATCGGAACCGCAGAACAGTGCGGCGCGGCGATCAGGATGAGATCTATAAACTCATCAGTCGCGTTTGAAGCCATATGCGAGAGCGGCTAAGCTTAGCGGAAAGCCAGGAGCTTTCGCATGGTAGCTGGCGTTTGCAAGATCAAAGACGGATGGGCTACGCAGGATAGCGTTTGGATTCGTTATGGCGACGGCAAGGAGTTGGAGATCCCTGCCAGCGAATACGAGGCAAAGGGCTATCAGCCTGAAATCGATGATTTGCCGGCATGTCCGCCAAACAAAGGCAGGACAAATGCCAACCGGACCTGAAAGCCAGAAGCGCCCCTGCCGACGTAATCGTCAACGCCGTCGGCGTCATGCGCATCGCCACCGGCGAGAAAGCCGACGACATTGTTGAATGACGGCAAAGCCCCTCCCACCGAGAGGTGTGAGCCAAACGCATGATGACCCGCACGCTCGTGGCAGCACGCACCCGGCTGGTCCGGGTCACCGTCGAGCATTCCAACCAGATCCGAGGCCATGAAAACGTTCGGCTTGCTCGTTCCCGCAGGTAAGGGAACTACATTCGAAAAGACCCTTCTTCCCGATCAGAACGAGCTTGCTCCTATCGTCCTACCGATGTTGGAGGCCTGGCGCTCTGTGGGATATGTGTTCAGTCGGAGTGTTAAGGCCGAAAGTTGCAACAGATCATCCATCAAACGGTAGATGACGCCGCCGCCCGAAACATATCACAAAGTGATGAAGCGGAGGGAAAGCGGCGATCCACGGGCGCCCGTATACCTCAACGGTGGCTCGCCATTCCAGCCTTACGAGGACGGGACACGGGCAGGTGAGGCAGGAAAGGTTGCCGGGCTCGGTGTCCCGCCCCGCCGCATTTATCAGACGATCGAGCCGCGTCGTCACGACCCGGTGGATGCGGACGGAACCGGGAAGTAGATCCACAGGGCGTACAGAGTACCCTCAATGGCTTGCAAATCGTGTGTTTCAATGTTTTTTTGGCTAGGCCTATTCGTCCATGGGGGGGCTATGGCGTTGTGGACGCGGCTACCCTCAACAATGACAGTCCCGATTCAAACATCATTGGCGCAAGAGACCCTCGAGCGCCGCTTACCTCGCTTGGTCGGGGGCTTGGCTTTTCTCGCCATGAGGTAGACAGACTTCTGCACAATCAGTGGCCTAACCCCCTTCGAGCACATCTGCAAAATCTGGACTGAGCAGCCGCAAAGGTTTCAGGCTAAACCCAATCCATCACATGCCGGACCGAACACCTAGGCTACATCGAGACAAAGGTATTTGAGATCGGTGAAGGCTTCGAGCCCGTGGCGAGACCCTTCGCGGCCGACGCCGGACTGCTTGACGCCGCCAAACGGGATCGGCGCGCCGGTTATCTTGACCCGGTTGATGGCGACCATGCCGTAGTCGAGCGCGCGGCCCATGCGCTGCTGGCGGGCGCCGTTCTCGGTCACGACATAGGCGACGAGGCCGTATTCGGTGGCGTTGGCGCGCGCGACCACTTCATCCTCGCTGTCGAATGGCGTCACCGCTGCCACTGGGCCAAAGGTCTCTTCGCGCATGATCAGCGCCTCGTCGGGCACGTCCACAAGCAGCGTCGGCTGGTAGAACAGCGATCCCGCCGCGTGAAGCTTGCCGCCCGCAAGGCAGCGCGCGCCGCGGACGAGCGCGTCAGCAACCTGCTCCTCTACCTTTTTGACGGCCCGCTCATGCATCAGCGGTCCGATGTCGGTTTCATCGGCAAGCCCGTTGCCGATCCGCAAGATCTCGACGCGTCGAGCGAAGGCGGCGCAGAACCGGTCGTAAAGCGAACGCTGCACATAAATGCGGTTGGCGGCAAGGCAGTCCTGGCCTGACGTGGCGAATTTGGCGTCGATAGCGATGCTCACAGCTCTGTCGATATCGGCATCGTCGAAGACGATCAGCGGAGCGTGGCCGCCGAGTTCCATCACCAGCCGCTTCATCGTCGGCGCACTTTGCGCCGCGATCAACCGGCCGACTTCGGTCGAGCCGGTGAAGCTCATGGCGCGAACGCGGGCGTCCTCGCACATGCGCCCAACGATCGTCGAAGCCTTGCCGGTGATGACGTTGAAGACACCAGCCGGCAGACCGGCACGTTCGCCGAGTTCGGCCAGCGCCAGTGCCGACAGTGGCGTTTCCGAGGACGGATGCGCGACGATGGTGCAGCCTGCGGCGAGTGCTGCCGCCGCCTTGCGGGTCAACATCGCTGACGGAAAGTTCCAAGGCGTGACGACGCCGACGACACCGAGCGGCTCGCGCCGCACCATCATTTCCGCGTTCGGCAGGTGGCTGGTGACGCTCTCGGCGTTCAGGCGTTTCGCTTCTTCGGCATACCACTCAACGAAGGAGGCGGCATAGTCGATCTCGCCCAGCGACTCCTTCAGCGGCTTGCCCTGTTCGAGCGTCATTAGCAGCGCGAGGTCGTCTTTTGCAGTGACGATCAGCTCGAACCATTTTCGCAGGATCCTTGCGCGCTCCTGCGGCAGCAGAGCCCGCCAGGCGGGAAAGGCGCGCGAAGCGGCATCGATCGCTTCTGTCGTTTGCTGCGCATCAAGCGCGGCAACGAAGGCAATGGTGGCGCCGCTGGCCGGATCGGTGACTTCGAAGCTTTCGGCGGCCTCGCTCGCCGTCCAGTGCCCGTCGACATAGGCGAGTTCGCGCAGCAGCCGGCGGTCGAGGAGGCGATCGAGCGCGTCATGGCGGATCGTGCGGGCAAAGTGCGCGGACATGGTCGAGACCTCCCGGGTCGGACTGATACGGGAAGGCTATCCGCAGTGCGCGGACAGAGAGGCTGTTTGGATGCCTGCCCGTAGAGAGAGTCTCTCTATTGTGCACCCCGGGAAGAGGATATCTCTGGGGTCTTGTTACGATTGCGCCGGCAGCAGGTCGGCCACCGGCACGACGCTCTCGTCCTTCACCGTCTTGGTGACGATGTAGGTGAAGTAACGGTCGATGCCGATCTCGCGCTCGAGCAAGCCGTCGACCAGCCGCTGATAGGCATCGATGTCGCGCGCCATCACCTTCAGCACATAGTCGACGCCGCCACCCACCGACCAGCAGGCGACGACCTCGGGGATGTCACGGATGATGCGTTCGAAGCGATCGAAATCGGCTTGGCGGTGGCTGGCCAGAGTCACCTGCATCAGCACGGTGGCGACAGGTGCGATCAAACGCATGGCGACGCTGGCGCGATAGCCCGAAACGATGCCAGCCTTTTCCAGCTTGCGCAGCCGCATCCAACACGGCGTTGGCGACAGGCCGACCTTGTCGGCCAGCGCCAGCTTGGTGATGCGCCCGTCGCGCTGGATGGCGTCGAGGATTTTGAGATCGATCGGATCGAGTCTTAGGAACGCCATGCTAAGTATCCATTTGACGCACTTATATCAGTTCAATTTCCGGCCTGTAGCATGCTCCGTCGTCAGCGCCGATCGCAATGTGATCCGCTCTCAGTCGCGCGTTGTTAAACCCCTTCGCCATTCCTGAGAAAACGCCGGGCAACCGACACCTACTGTCGTGTCTGTCGAATCCGCGACACATTGTTTTCGGCGGGCTGCCTGCTGCACTTCGGGTCAAGTCATTGAACTAAACTCAGAAAAATATTTCTAAGGCGCCCTCGGCGCAATTGGCATGACTTTTGAGAAGTTCTCTTCGTGAAACGCCACGCGATGCGGCACTAGTGTTCGCCTGGAGGATTCGAATGGTCAGTGACAGCCAGAGCTTCTCGTTGCCACGCAACATCCAGTTCTCCCTTGGCCCCGCAACGGTTCTCGTGGGTCTGCCCAGCCGAGGGAAGCAATGATGATTGTCCAAAGTGCACCAGATCGCGAGGAGGAATTCGCGATTTTCAACCAGCTTGAGTCTGAAGTGCGCAGCTACGCCCGTAGCTTTCCCGTCGTTTTCGCGAGGGCACGGGGGGCTCAGCTGTTTGCGCGAGATGGGACAGCCTATCTCGACTTTCTCATGGGCTGCTCAAGTCTAAACTATGGGCACAACCCCCCTGAGCTGAAGTCCGCGCTCGCAGACTACATAGCGAGTGACGGCATCACCCATGGCCTCGATCTGTATAACGAAGCCAAGGAATCCTTTCTGCGAGAATTCCACGAGACGATCCTTAGGCCGCGACAACTAGACTACGTCGTACAGTTTCCCGGTCCGACCGGCGCCAACGCGGTCGAGGCTGCCCTCAAGCTAGCGCGTAAGATCACTGGTCGGTCCAACATTGTAGCCTTCACCAATGGCTTTCATGGCGTGAGCCTCGGCGCTCTCTCGTGCACGGGCAACCGATACCACCGCGCAGTCGCCGGCCAGCTACTCAGCGGCGTCACGCGGCTACCCTATGACGGCTACCTTGGATCCGCTGTAGACACCGCCGATTACCTTGATCGGCTGCTCTCCGATCCCTCCAGCGGCGTGGACGCCCCGGCGGCGGTGATCCTCGAGACAGTCCAGGGCGAAGGCGGCCTCAATGTCGCCGGGATGGCATGGCTGCGCAAGGTGGCGGCCATTGCGCGCAAACACGGAGCTCTACTGATCGTAGACGACATTCAGGCGGGAATTGGCCGGACCGATGCGTTCTTCAGCTTCGAGGCGGCCGGTCTCCGCCCGGACATCGTCACAATGGCCAAATCGATATCGGGCTATGGCCTGCCTATGGCCCTCGTTCTTATTGATCGAAAACTCGACAAGTGGGAGCCCGGAGAGCACAACGGAACGTTCCGCGGCAATTGCCATGCTTTTGTGACCGCCCGGGCAGCCCTGGAGCACTTCTGGCGAACGGACAGCTTGGCAGCGTCCGTCAGCAAGAGAGGCAACCTGCTGAAAACTCGCCTTGATCAGATCGCGCAGAAGTACGACCCAAGCCGAGTGTCAGCCAAGGGTCGTGGCATGATGCGGGGCATCGATCTGAAGTCTGGCGAGGTAGCCGGGCAAGTCATCAGCACCGCCTTCCAGAGGGGCCTCATTGTGGAGACCGCTGGTCCTTATGACGAGGTTGTGAAGTGTCTGCCACCTCTTGTCATTGGCGAGGATCAGCTTTGCCAAGGGCTCGACATCATCGAGGACGCTATCGACAGCGTGATTGGCAGCACCGTGAACACGGCAGCGTAAGAGGTGAATCATGATCGTCCGGGATTTTAATGAGGAGAAACTGACAGCCGGGCGGGTCCAGACGACGAGTTGGGAAAGCGGGCGGATGCTCCTCAAGAACGATGGGATGGGCATATCACTAGGATCTATTCGGACGCCCGGGCTCAAGATGCACTTTCGGAACCACCTTGGGGCGATCTACTGCATCTCAGGAACGGGTTCTATCTAGGATCCGCAGGCGGATGAGGTCCATGTCGTGCGACCGAACATCATTTACGCGTTCGATAAGCATGAGGCCTACCTGTTGGGCCGAGATCGAATTGGTGTTGGCCTACGTCTTTGTACCTTCCTTGGCCGGCAGCGAGGTGCATGGTGAGACCGGCGCATATCCTCTCGACTCTAACTGAGGCGATCTGATTTCGCCACAGAGAAGGTTAATGAGCGTCGACATCGAGCGTATTCGGCTCCTTCGCCTCACCGCGGTCGCTCGTCATGCCAGAGGCCATGGCTTCCCCTGCGCTAGCACACCCGCAGACCAGGAAAGTACGACGACGCGTGGATTCGATCTACCTCCCATGGCTGGCGTTTCGGAGAACCTTCGCACGGCATGGTAGCGCTACGAGCTACGTCAGAAGGAGAAGAACGTATGGACGTCAGCGCGCATGCAAGACGTATGGACGGCGCGCTGGTGCCGCGGGTTGTCAACTGACCAACCTACCTCGCCGAAAAGGATTTGAGGTGAATCTCCTGCCTAACCGCGAGCCTAACGCCCACACTGTCGAGAAGATCGGAGGCACGTCGATCTCCAACACCGCTGCCGTACTCAAGAACGTCCTAATCGGAGGACGCAAGGGCAGCGCACTCTACAACCGTATATTCGTCGTATCCGCTTATAGTGGAATGACCGATCTGCTCCTCGAGCACAAGAAAACCGGCAAGCCCGGCGCCTATGCGCGCTTTGCGGGCGACAGATCAAGATCGGCTTTGGTCGAAGCGATCGCAGAGGTCCATCGTGAGATGAGGAGGATCAATGCGGAAGTCTTCGGCCGCTCGCCGGAAAGGCGCGTCGCCGATGATTTTGTTCGCGACCGCATCGAAGGAGTGCGCGGCTGCCTGTTGGATCTGCAGCGGCTTTGCTCAAATGGCCCCTTCAGGCTCGAAGAGCACTTGCATACCGTGCGCGAGGTTCTCGCCGCGCAGGGCGAAGCCCACAGTTCCCACAACACGGCACTGCTCCTCAGGACACTTGGCGTGGAGGCGATCTTTGTGGACATGACGGGCTGGCGTGACGAAACTGAAATAAGCCTTGACGAGCGAATCGAGACGGCGCTATCCGCGATCGACCTCGGCAAGCAGCTGCCGATCATCACGGGCTACAGCCGATGCCCAGCTGGCCTGGTGCGGCTCTATGGCCGTGGCTACACCGAGTTTACATTCGCCCGGATCGCCGTACGCACAGGCGCCAAGGAGGCAATAATCCACAAGGAGTACCATCTTTCGACAGCCGACCCCAAGATTGTCGGCATTGAACGGGTCCGCACCATCGGCCACACCAACTATGATGTCGCCGATCAGCTCTCTAACCTCGAAGTGGAGGTGATACATCCGGCTGCAGCCAAGGAGTTGCGCCATGCGAATATAGCTCTTCGTTTCAAGAATACCTTCGAACCTGGGGACGAAGGAACCGTCATTACGCGCGACTACGTCTCTGACACACCGCAGGCAGAGATTATCACCGGCCTCAGAGGAGTGTATGCTCTAGAGTTTTTCGAGCAGGATATGGTGGGTGGGAACGACTATGATGCGGAGATACTCAAGAAGTTGAAAGGCTATGACGTCCGCGTCGTCACTAAGGCATCAAACGCAAATACCATCACGCATTATATAGCCGCGGCACCCGACGTAATCGCGCCCCTTGTCCAGGCCCTAGAGGAAAGCTTTCCGACGGCTGATATTGTTACAAAGAAGGTGAGCATTGTCTCAGCCATCGGAAGCGACCTAAATCTCCAGAACCTAGCGGCCATTGCTGTGCAAGCGCTAGCAGATGCTTGCATAGAGGTCCTAGGCATCCACCAGCTCATGCGCAGCGTAGATATAATCTTCATAGTTGATGAATCCCGCTTTGACGACGCTGTTAGGGCGCTTCACCGCGCTCTGATCGAACATTCATGGCTGCCTCTTGCAGCGCAGCCTTCGTCCAGCGTGGAGCGCTAATGAGACCTGTGCGCGGGTGTCTGGACTGGCGTGTTGATCTGTGATTCTCTCAATAAGTACAATGGATTGAGGGATGCGATGTCACGTCGGCGCATCGGTCAGGAAAAGTTTGGTTTTGCTGTTGATCGCGGCCAGCGTTCGTCTTTGGATGCGCTTGCCAGACTGATTGACTGGGTGCCGATCGATCAGGCCCTTTGTGTGATTTCCTGCTCTGCGAAGGGCGAGCCTGCCTGGCCGCCAGAGGCCTTGTTCAAGGCGATGCTGCTGTCGATCTGGTACGACTTGTCCGACGTCAAGCTTGCCGAGCGCTGGACGACAGAGGATCGTTCCGACGGTTCTGCGGGTTTTCGGTTCAAGAGCCGACACCTGAGCGAACGGCTTTCGTGCGTTTTCGAAAGGCCCTTGTGGTCCATGGTCTGGACAAGACGCTGTTCGACGAGATCACCCGCCAGCTCAAGGCCAAAGCGATTCAGGTGAAGACCGGTACACTTGTCGATGCGACGATCATCGCCTCGGCCAGTGAGGATGACGAAGAGGGCCATTGGGTCAAGCATAAGGGCCGACCAGCGGTTCATGGCTTCAACGCCCATGTCGGTGCCGACGCCGATACAGCTCTGGTCGAGGAGATCGCTGTCACGCCCGCCAACATCAACGACGGCAAGGCCGGTCCCGATGCTCTGCCTGACAACCCCGGCCAGGTGTTTGCCGACAGCGCCTATCGCGGCAACCATTTCGGCGACGCGGTGCGTGCCAAGGGTGGAACGCCACGCATCGTCGCCACCGGCATGTGGGGACGGGATGAAGCCGAAACACGGGCACGCCTTGAGGCCTGGAACCAACCGATCCACCGCATTCGTGGCCGGATCGAGAAGATTTTCGGCACATGGAAACGAAGCTACGGCCTTCGCCGGATGCGATGGCGAGGGCTTGCAAAGGCAGGCGTTCAAATTCGCCTCACCGCCATCGCCTACAATATGAAACGCAGTTTGAAGGTCATGGTCATCGCTATGGCTGGATAGCGGCAAAAACACCACTGACGCTCACACGAGAGCGTCAAAAGACACAGCCGACGACGTCGGCGCTGATATCGTTGCGCCCTTTACGCTGAAGCCGAAAAGATCAAACAAAATCAATGCAAATGCTTCCCGCGCACAGGTCTCCCTAATACCACAGGTCTCCCTAATACCAAGAGTCATGGGGTTTGACCGACATGGGCCCATTGGCGCATCCCGATTGATGTGATGGTCTCGGAAGCTGCGAGGAGTTTCTGCCAGGCGTCGCAGGCCGCATCGATGATATCGTCATAGCTGTCGAAGACACGGTTGGAGAGCCAGTTCTGGCGCATATACTGCCAGACGTTCTCGACCGGGTTCAGCTCCGGCGCGCGCGACGGCAGGAAGATCGGGGTGATGTTGTCCGGTATGCTGAGGTTTGCGGTGGTGTGCCATCCGGCGTGATCCATGACGAGTACGGCATGGGCGCCCTTTGTCGCGCTGTATTTAAAGGTGAGACTGCTCGCCTAATGATTGCAAGCCCTTAGCCTTGTACTTAACTTGAGAATTTGCATTTAATTTGAGATTCGCGCTTGGCTCGCTGCAGTTAATGTGAGATTCTGACGGTCTAACGTTAGAGCACGTCCTGTGATCGATGAATCGATTGTGATGTGACGGCTGCGTTTTGTGCTGATTCAACATCCACCTCGATGGAGGTGGACGATGGGAAGAGCATTGAGCGGTGATCTTCGGTCGCGGGTCTTGAAGGCTTCGGACGAGGGCATGTCGGCGCGGCAAGCGGCGGCGCGGTTCGGCGTGGGAGTGTCCAGCGCGATCCGCTGGATTGCGCGGGCGAAGATCGGCGAACTGGCGCCACGCCCGCAGGGCCGCCGCCGCGCCTCCAGCCTCGATGCGCATGAAGCCTTCATCGTCGGGCTGATCGAGGAGCGCAAGGACATCACGCTGAACGAGATGGTGGAGCGGCTCGTCGCCGAGCAGTCAGTGCGGATCAGCCGCAGCGCCTTGAGCGCCTGGCTTCGCGGTCACGGCTGGACATTCAAAAAAAGTCCGCGCACGCACTGGAGCAGGGTCGCCTCGACATCCTGAAGCGACGCCGGGACTGGTTCGACGGCCAGCTCGATCTGATCCGGCGAAGCTCGTGTTCATCGATGAGACCGGCCTCTCCACAAAGATGGCCCGCCTGCGTGGAAGAGCGCCGCGCGGCGAGCGCTGCCGGGCCGGCGTGCCGCATGGCCACTGGAAGACCACGACCTTCACCGGAGCGCTGCGGCTGACGGGCATGACTGCGCCCTTCGTCTACGACGGCGCCATGAACGGCAACGTGTTCCTGGCCTATGTCGAGCAGGTGCTGGTCCCAACATTGTCGGAGGGCGACGTAGTCGTCATGGACAACCTGCCCGCCCACAAGGCCGCCGGCGTGCGCGACGCGATTGAGGCCGCAGGCGCGAGCCTGCTCTACTTGCCGCCCTACAGTCCCGACTTCAATCCGATTGAGAACGCCTTCGCCAAACTCAAGGCGCTGCTGCGAGCAAAGGCCGAGAGAACCATCAAGGCTCTCTGGGACGCGGTCGGCGCGGTCGTCGACCTCTTCACCCCAGCCGAATGTGCCAACTACTTCAAAGCCGCAGGATATGAGCCGGATTAAACAGGACGTGCTCTAGTTGTTCGGTCCCGGCATTTGCTGGAGCGGATTGAGGGTGAAGCGTTCCGGTTGTGACGCCCACGCCTTGCAGATGAACTCGTAGGGCGTGAGACCCTTGAGGGTCTTGAGTCTGCGAGCGAAGTTGTAGGCGGCAACGAAGTCGGCGAGATGGGTGCGTAGCTGGTCATGGCTCTCGTAGTAGAAGCGCTTGACGGTGGCGTCCTTGATGGTCCGGTTCATTCTCTCGACCTGGCCGTTATCCGGTATGTGATCTGTGGTGCCTTTTCGTCCTGCTGTTCTTGTTTTGGAACGGCCTTATGGTGAGCCCATCCGGGACGTGGGGCACCGGGA
>NZ_JAMYSE010000114.1:0-19777 GCF_040321795.1 Mesorhizobium sp. M0244
TCTGCTCCCACGTAGGCCCTCCGTCTCTCGCGATCGGGGGGATTCTTCGCACATTCACCTCATGCCCCGCACGAGGGGAGCGGCGTGGCGCTTACGATTATGCCGATCAGATTGCCGATCAACGGCCAGTCAGAGTTCGATCGAATAGCAACCGGATTGTTGGAGGCGATATTCCCTGCCAGCAAGGGAATTCGCCTGCTTGGAATCTCGCTGTCGTCGCTTGGCGACGAGAGTGATGACGGAACCCAACTCCGGTTCGATATTTGACGACCGGCTGAAAGAAAAAGCCCGCCGCGGGAGGAGGTGTGGCGGGCTTGATTGGACGGCAGCATTCGGGAGGAATAAATGCCGCCCTAAGTCGCCAACGTCGGGAGGAGGTGACCTCGACGAAATTCGATGCCAGCAACCTACTTGATACAGCCGCCGTATGAAGAGCGAGTTGTGCATAGCAGCATTGCGCATCCAGTGCAGCTTGACGCATTATTCCGTCTTCTCAATTAGCGATCGCATCAGTCGCGTTTATGCGTGATGGCTTGTCTCAACGTGTCGTTGATCCGATCCTGCCAGCCCGGCCCGTCCTCTTGGAAATAATCGAGCACTGCCCGGTCGATCCTGATTGAAACAAGCTCCCTGACATTTGGAGCAGCCGAGGCTTCGCGAACCACTGCAGGCTTTTTGATCGGCTTGAACGCTGCTTCTGCGGCAGCCAAGGGATTTGTGGGTCGGCGCGGGGGACTTGCCATTGCAATAGACCTGTTTGATCGTGGGGAGGTAATCGAACCCGATACTCCGGTCACCTGGTTGATTGAGCAAGTCAGCTGAACGGGGAAATCGCCGGGTCGGGTTCGTCGAACTCGAACTCAATCCAATCATCACCATCGTCTTCGTCAGTCTTGATGACATTGATGGCCGTTGGACGCTGACCCTGCTGAAGATTCCTCAGGAAGACATTCTGTACCGGGCTTGGCCGGGATGGCTGGCGACGGCTAGCCTCAACATTCTTGGCGCCATTATCCGCGAGCGTCCGAAGGCCGGCAAGAACCTCCATCAGTTCCCGCGAACTGATGCGGATTTTCTTTCCTTCCATCTGGTATCCTCCGTGATGCCCAAGGTCGTATCCTCGCTCCCGTGCGCGCAGCGCGCCGTTGACCGGCATCGCCACGGGTTTCGGAAGCTTTCCGATCATCGCGGTAAACAAGGCACTCAGCTGGTCTTTAGCATCAAGTCCCGGGCGGACCACAAGGATGTGGTGTACTCGGCGATCCGCGGGGTCAACCCGCGGCCACAATTGCTGTGCCTCCCGGATCGTCAACAGGAGAACGAAATCGATCGATGAATATTGGCGCAAGAAATCTTCGGCGATTGTCTCGGCTGATACTTGATTTTGACTATGTTGACATTCGGAAAGAGCGGCGCAGTCCCCGTCGCACACAACCACGCCTGTAACGCCCTCAGCACCGCGGAGTTGCACCGCCTTTGGCTTGAGCGCGTTGAACAGCGGGTTGCGGTCCTTAATCCGCGGGACGTCATAGGCGGCGAATCCGCCTTGGCTGTAGGGCGATTTCGCAGGATTTATCGTGATATCCAAGCCTGCGTCATCGCTGTCAATCGCGACGCGCAACGGCCATTCGTCTGCACGTATCTGGTTGCGCAACTGTGGCACTATCTCGTTCCGGACAAACGCCTCCAGCTGGTTGCGGGGAGGCAGCCGCAGCACGGTCCTGGTTCCTCGCCCGGTTCGATGGTCCATCGACTTAACGCGCAAATCCACGCCGCCGATAGGCAGTCCCAATTTAGTCTTTTCTTTCTCAATAAGCGCGCTCAGCTCGAAAAAAGGATTGCCGTCATCGAGACCCTCGTCTGACACGGTAGTAATGTCTGCGGTGAACCGAAGGTCCCCATTATCGAAGAAGGCGTCCGGGCGACTCCCCGAAGGGAGTGGAACCTCGCTCCGAAGCATGCCGGAATCCGCTAGAGCATGAAGAACTGCGACCTCCCACATTGCCGCAAGCCGATCTCTGCCCGGTCGGTTAAGTCGCGCCGCTAGATTGTCGACCGCGCTGCCCTCAAGAGTCGCGCGTAGGTCGTTTAGCCGCCGTTGCAATGCTCGTCTCGCAAAAATCAAGCGCAACCCCCGCCACTCTTGACGAGAGTCGTGCAGACAACCAGCTTGTTTATCTCGGTGTGAGTCTGCGCGGCCTGGGCCATTAACACGATGGCGGAATGGGCGAAGGGTTTCTCGCGCACGTGGTCAGGCCTCGAGCTCTTCAGGCGGATCCTTGAAGGGGTTAAGGATGCGAACACCACGTCCGGCAAAGTCCCGCACATTCCGCGTGACGAGAACAAGCCCATGAACCCTCGCCGTAGCCGCAAGCGCCAGATCCCACCGGTCTTTGTTCTTGCCCGCAAGCAGACGGGTCCACTCCGCCACCACGGGCGCATCAATAGGGATGATGCGATCCGAAAACGACTTCTCCAGCGCATCGATCGCGGCGAGAAGGACTGCGGAGCGCTCCGCATCGCGGCCCTTGAGAGCCTGCGCGCCGCGACGCTTTTCGAACAGCGTGGCGGCGCTCAAGCGCAGGTCGGTATCGTCGATGGTTGCGAGCCAGCGGCGAACATTCTCGTTGCCGCGGGCTCCTGCCTCTCGAAGGACATTCTCATCGAGAAGGTACAGCGTCACGGAATTGGCCGAGGCGCCGATTCCTCCGGTCTGTCGTCTCCATCGAAGACGCCAAGGTCGGCCATCTCCGACAGCGTCCGCTTCAGGCTCCGAGGAGCGTAAGGCCGACCGCGCTTGGGATAGGCCTTAGCGTACTCGATCGCTGCCTCAACCTGAGTCTTCGACAACGACGGAAAATCGCTCAGGATCTCCTCGAC
The DNA here is from genome assembly GCF_040321795.1 of Mesorhizobium sp. M0244. Taxonomy (NCBI): domain Bacteria; kingdom Pseudomonadati; phylum Pseudomonadota; class Alphaproteobacteria; order Hyphomicrobiales; family Phyllobacteriaceae; genus Mesorhizobium; species Mesorhizobium sp. M0244. Next base: position 2,881 of record NZ_JAMYSE010000114.1, read on the forward strand.
GGTCTGCTCCTTGGAGAGCGCAGCAACCAGATGGGCGGGGATCCCAGTATCCCGGATCAAAGCCTCGGACTGGTCCTCACTGCGATCCACCCAGTTTCGAATGTGCTCGAGCCGAGCGAGGCGGACTTCCAGATCGCTGTCGATCCGCGCGAGGTCGAGGTCGAGCTTGCCCCATCGCACCATATGGGTGCTGGCAGATAACTTCCGCAGCGCCTCATAGAGGCGCCGCCGACCAGAAGGAGTGAGGTCCTTCTCGAGCTCATCGGCCAGTCGCAGAAAGCGAAGTTCCGCTGGACCGACGAGGCGCTGCACGGCCTTGCCGACCCTGCGCTGTTTCGCACGGATGACACCGGTATCGACTGCCTTGTTCAGCGTCGTGGTTGACCGGTCGAGGACATAGCCCGCCTCGCTCAACGTCAATGTCTGTGGGGAAGCCATCGGTACCTCCTTCTCTAATTCCTCCCCAATCTAAGGATGAATTAGAGAAGATGCAACCACCGAGCGTCGGATGGCCTCATGCTGCGGGCGGGACGCGGTCGCTTGGCTGACCATCAATCTGTGTGAGAATCCGTTTGACCGCCTCGATATCACCTCGATCGAGCTTCTTTCCGTAGATGCGTTCAACCCATTCCGAGCTCATCTCGAGATAGCGTAGCGTCGCTCGAAATTGGGAAAGGGTTTCGGGCTTAAAGAACCATTTGAAGTTCTCCCAGGCCGTCATTGTCACCTTCACCAGCTCCTGAATCGTAGCCGTGAGAAGGTTGGGAACAAAAAACGGGCCCATATGAGCGTTGGCGCCCGGCTCCGGCCGGAGCATGGTGAAGCCGGCGAATGTCGGGTGTGCCGCAATGGCCGACAGAAGCTTATAGTGTTCGTATCGCTTCTTGCCTTCATAGCCGTCCCGCTTGTCGAGCACTTCCCGGATCTTCGCTTGGTTGAACTCCTTGTTGCGCTTCTCCTCTGGAACGGCTTTCCACGTCTGGATCAGCGCCGGGTCGGTTGAGAAATAGTCGAGCAGGAACCCAGTCTCCAGAATGTCCCGGGTCGGCAGGCCCGCCGCCTGGTAGTACCCTCCCAAAATCAGCCTGATCGAGGCGCCGAGATCGTTGAAAATCCTGGCCCCGAGCAGCTTGACGATGAGCTGGTCCTCGTCCTTTTCATCATAGGCCATGCGGTAGAACTGCAGCAGGTCCATCACGCACTCGATCATCGCCAGATGAAGGCTGAGGTCAGGATCGGCCTCGATCGTCGCGATCGATTTCTGCCATACGACTTCCTCACCGGTGTGAAGAAGCTTGAGGTTCTCAGGAATCGGCATCGTGATATGGCCTCCATCTCTGGCCGTCCGAATCTGACGCATACGGCACCGAGTCGGGCACTATTACGCTCGGTCCAACATGGCTACACTATACGCACTCGCACAAAAGCTTTGATGGCAAGCACCTGACTGAATACTACACGGCTCATTTTTATGCCGCCGAGGCCATCCTGGCGCGGTCGATTCCCGCCTGACCTCTCCTGCTGTCGAGCGCCAAAATGTCGAACGGTGAAATGCGTGATCTCAATCTTCCCTCCGCAATCGGGAGGCGATATCCGAACCAAGGCGAGCACGGCGCAGCGCTTCGGACCGCGCTGGAAGGAGCATACCGAACCTTTCTCGACGCTGGGCTCGGAGACCGAGATGCACTGCAGAAGCTCTGCTCGCCTCAGGATGCCGTGTATTGGCAACAGCTCTCCAAGGTATTGTTGGCCGATCAGCTTCAAAAGCATGGCCTCGCTGCAATCCATCATCGCATAGGTCCAGATTTGCTTCTGGATCAGGATGGGACAAGGATCTGGATTGAAATCGTGACACCAGAGCCAACCAACATTCCCGAAGCATGGCTGGCGCCCGGACTCGGAGTTGTCCGTACATTTCCCCATGAGGCACTCTTGTTGCGGTGGACGGCCGCCATCGCCGCTAAGGCTGTCGTCCTCTTGGGGAATGAGGAGCGACCCGGCGATCTCGGTAATGGCGTCGTGGGCGCTGCAGACGCCTACGTCATTTCGGCCAATGGCCGGCTTCTGCGCAGTGCCGATGGCGTCTTCCATGAATTAAACGGCATCAGTCAGTTCCCTTTTGCAGTCGAGGCCACATTCGGTGTGGGTCCTACGCAGGTACACATTGATCGGGAAACCCAGAAAGCCGTCGGGTCAGACCATCAGGAGCGCTTCCACATTCCCAAGCCCAACGGGGCTTCCGTTTCGGCATACACGTTTCTCGATCCGGCCTTCGCCGCGGTCAGCGCGATATGGGCGGTGGACGTTGATGAGTCCCTGCTCTTGGGAAGGGTTCAGCCAATGGCTGTGGTCCACAACCCCTCGCAACAAATCCTATCCCGACCGGTCTCTTGCCGGCACAGGTCGAGTATCGCGCTGAGGATAAGGGCGATCACTTCCAGCTTGACCGCCTTGATGGGCGGCTTGCCGAAGTTCGAGAGGCCTGACCTTCGCTGGCGAAGCCGAGTGGCCGCCTCACACGTATCCGATCTACAGGATTCCCCACGCCCTGAAACTCCCCCTGCCCGTCATCTCGCGCAGGTGGAGTGCGCCGATGAGGTCGAGCGCACCCTGCCGGGAAACCTCGAGTGCATCCTGAATCATGCTGGTCGACACGAGCGGACGCGACAGCACCAGATCGAGCAACGCGGGCAATTTCGAGCTGGCGCGGCGGCCGCGCAGCACACGTTCCATCTGGCCCTTGGCAAGCAGCAAACGGTCGTGCTCCTTCAGTCCAGCGCTCGCGGCTTCGTACATCGCGTCGATCCAGGCGAGCAGCCGGTCGGAGCGGTTGCGCGCGCGCCTCCGTTCCCGCGGAATGTTCTTGGCGCCGAGATGCAGGCACGGTAGGTGGTGGGCGGCCAAGCCTTCCTGGCGCATGAGCGCCCCCATGAGCAGCGGACCGACCCAGGCGCCGCGTTCCAGCACATCGATGTCGTTCCAAGCGTCAAGCGCCAGGGCCACGCGCAGCACGACGGGAACGTGCCGCGACCGGTCCAGCATTTCGCGCCACTCGGAGAGTCGGGCTGCCTCGTCCCAATCCTGGTCGTAGAGCACCGACAGCCGGTCGTCGTCCTGCGGAAGGCGTCGCGGCGGCATTTCTGCGCCGCTGAGGACCTTGGACGATCGGGCCAGCAAGGCGTCGATCTCCGCAAACTCCTGCGCGAGCAAATCGTCGTCCGGGCTGTTGGCCGGCACTGGAGGCTCGGCCCCCGGCAGCACGCTCCCCTCCCCTTCCCGATCGTCTTCCGATTGGATCGTTCCGATCTCGCCCTGCTGCCCAGTCAGCTCGCGCAGCCCTTCGCGACCGAACGCCCAGTCGCGCGGCTGAGACAGTATGCGGCGGCGTTTGCGAACCACGGCGTGGGCCCGCGTCAGCTCGTGGGTTGGCGTGCGCTGGTCCATATGCGCGTCGTGGAAGACCAGGTCCTCGAGGTGGACGAGTTCGCCCTCAATCCACAGCGCGGCGGCGGCGTCATGGAAGTGCGAGCGCTCGATCCAACCCTGGCGCACCGGTGAGCGGGCGATGCGCTCGTCGAGACGCACCAACGCCCCTGTCGCTTTTACTTCCCGATTTCAAACGCCCGAACGTCATATGCCGGTTAGGTTTGGGCGCTAGGACGGGCTTAGTTTTTCGCTAACGATTTCACTGACGCTCGATTTGCCACGCCCCATGCACAACCGAAAAGCCACTCCTGCCTCATCGCGATCTGATGAAACATGGTTGGCGGCACGTCGTGTCGCGCGCGAGCTCGACAAAATTCTCGACGATCTTGGACCGCGCCGGGCGGCAATCGAGCGAGCCTCGGCTGAGCTGCGTCTCTCCACCCGCCAGATTTACAATCTGCTGGCGCGCTATCGCATCGATCGAACTGTGACGTCGCTGCTGCCTCGGCTGGATGGCAGCCGCAAGAAGCGCCTTGATCAAGGCATCGAGACGATCGTCGCAACAACGTTGCGAGAGCAGTGGCTGGTGCTGGAGGCGCCGCCGCTCGCTCCCGCGGTGGCCGAGATCCGGGCTCGCTGCGAGGAGGCCGGCCTGGCAGCTCCTTCCTATCTTACTGTAGCCCGCCGCATACCCACGCTGTTTAGCCCCGAGGAGATTGCGAAGAAGCGATCTGCAAACCCAAAGCACCTTCAGCGGCTCAAACCGCGACCAGGATACATTCATGCGGCGCGACCACTGGATGTCTGCCAGATCGATCACACGCCGACCGACATCAACTTCGTGGAGGTCGTCGACGGAGGCGGAACGTTCATTGGCCGGGCATATCTCACGATCGTCACCGACGTGGCGACCCGCTGCATTCTCGGCATCTGCCTCACCCTCGAGAAGCCGTCGGGGCTATCGGTCGCGCTCTGCCTGGCGCACGCCATGTGTCCGAGGGAGGCGTGGTTGGCCGCGCGCGGCATCGAGCATGGTTGGCCGATGTTCGGTCGACCACGATTAATCGTCACCGACTCGGCCAAGGAGTTCAAAGGGAACGCCTTCCAACGTGGATGCGACGACTATGGTATTCGGGTCCGCTACCGGGATCGCGGCCGCGTCCACCAGGGCGGCGTCGTCGAAAGGCTGCTCGGGAAGCTCAACGCCGTGCTTGTGACGCAACCCGGCTCGACGGGACGATCCGTGGCGGACCGTGACGAATACCCCGCGCAGCGGCGAGCCCGTCTCAGCTTCGCCGATCTCGAGCGGTGCGTCGCGCTCGCCGTGATCGATCATAATCTGCAGGAGAACGCAAAGACTTTGAAGGTACCGGCGACAGAATGGAACCGGCTGGCGCACGATTTGCCCCGCTTCGACGATGATCCCATGCGGGTCCTGCTGGCATTCATGCCTGGGGCGGAGAGGCGCATCTCGCCGCAGGGCGTCAGCATGTTCGCGCTGGACTATTTTTCACCATGGCTAGGCAGTCTCGTCCCGCGGCGGGACCGTCTGGGCCGGCTCGAGATGAGATATGACCCTCGCGACATCAGCCACATTTACATCCGGGATCCCGACACACGCGAGTTCCGGCCGGTGGCGAGAAGAGACGGGCTCACTACACCGATCACACTGTGGGAACATGAAGGTGATCGTGTTTGCCGACGTGCCGCAAACGCTCGGTCGGACGTCGAGAAGGTGACGCTGCGCCGCCGGATTGCGGAAATCGCTGGCAGGCAGAAACTTTCAAAGGCGGACGTGCGCAATGCGGTCCGCCGGGCGCACGCAGCCGAAGCGCCCAAACCCTATGAGGCGATGCGCCCGGCGACGCCGGCACCCGCCGAGCATCCGGTACGCCAGAAGCGCCGTCTGGCGGTCGAGGACTGGTGACGTGGCGGACCATTTGCTCGACCACGTTCGTCCGTATCTCGACCAAAGCATGGAAGAGCGGATCGCCTACATCCTGGCGCCGCGATGGGTCGGGCATCAGGTGGCGCTGCAGGCGCATGAGCGTCTTGCCGAGTTGCTCGCCCGGCCGCCGGCGTTGCGGACGCGAGGGCTGATGTTGGTCGGACCCTATGCCAACGGTAAGACGATGATCGCGGAACGATTTGCCGTGGAACGCCTGAGAGCCGCCGAGCGGCAGCGGGTATGGGTGGTTCAGACGCGCGAGGGGGCCGGCCTTGCGCACTTTTATGGAAGCATTCTGCAGGCGCTGCGCGCGCCGGTCGGCAACAATCGGGATATCGGCCGCAAGGCTGAGCAGATCGATCATCTGCTTGGCAGCCTGAAGCCCAGGATCCTCATTTTCGACGAATTCCACAATGCCCTGCGTGGCCGGGCTCGCGACGTCGAGGCGGTTCTTGCCTTCCTCAGGCGGATCGGCCGTCAGTTCGACATCTCCCCGGTCCTGATCGGCGAGGTCGCCGTCTACGATTTCATAAACGAGACCAGCGAGATGGCGAGCAGGTTCGAGCTGCAGGCCGTACCGCGGTGGCAATACGGCGAAGAGTTCCTGACACTCCTCGACAGCCTCGAGGGCGTGTTGCCTCTCGCGCGTGCTTCCGATCTCTCCGATGAACCGTTGGCACGAACGATTTTCCAGCTTTCCGAAGGTTTGATCGGCGAGATCGTGGCGATCGTCACCGCGGCGGCCGTGGCCGCGGCAAGGTTGGGCGCCGAGCGCATCACGAAATCAGGCCTCGAGGCGCTACACTACATTCCCGTCTCGAAGCGCCGCCGGGCGCCGCTGCGCAACGAACTGCTGTGACCGGCGGCGCTTTGGCCATCGAGATCCGCGAGCGTTACAGGGATGTCGTTCGGGATCGGTGGCCTGTTTCCGTTGACCCGCAGCCGGACGAGCTTTTGTCGAGCTGGCTCCACCGCCTTGCCCTCGCGAACGGCATCGCGCCGCGGTCGTTCGCCAGCGCCCTCGGGCTGGGTGAAGGGATGTGGTCGCCCCGTCTCGATCTCCAGCTTCCGGGGGAGGCAGCCGCCCTGCTGGCCGATCGGACGAACGTTCGTCAGGAAACGATATCGGCAATGGCAATGACTGAACCGGCGTTGACGCCACTCCTGCTGCCATTGCGCGAGAACGTCCACCGGAACCGTTCGAGCTGGATGCAGTATTGTCCTCTCTGCCTCGCCAGCGACGAGGCGCCCTATTTCCGGCGGCGGTGGCGCCTGGCGTCGCGAATCTCCTGCTCCGCGCATGGCTGCGGCCTTCGAGATCGATGTCCCGCTTGCCGCACCGCAATTGTGTCGTTCGACCAGGTCGAGCTTGTCCCTCAGCATTTCTGCGCACGGTGCGGCTTCGATCTGCGGGCTGCCCCAAAGGCAGGGGTCAACGCGGCCGCACGTCGGCTGGAACGCGCGATCGCCGATATATGCCGGGTGGAATCGGCAACGGATTCGGCGGCAACCATCGATGTTGTCTCGCGCGTGCTACGCGCACCCGTCGTCGCCGATATCGGCCTGGGGGGAACCCTTACGAATCTCTCGACCGCCGCACGCATTCGCTGCTTCAATCAGCTCGCGGCAAAACGTTTGGACTGGCTTGTGACACACGAGGACGCCGCAGTCGCGCATCGGCGTCGGATAATCTTGGCGGCGGGCGGCCATGACGAATTGATTGCCCGCTTCGCCGACTTCCTGGGCAAGCATCAGACGAGGCCGAGATCCATGTGCCCACCACAGCCCTGTGCTGGTCTTGCCGACGTGCTGACGGCCTATCTGCGCGTGGCCGGTGATCGAACCACGTCAAAGCGTCACCGCAGGCTCCGAGTTCCACAACCCTGATGATCGGTGGCAGTCCTGGCGCGGGTACTATTCGTCCATGACGGCACCAGGGTCGCCGTCATCGGCGAACCCCGGCATGATGTCGCCCGCCAGCAGCTTTTCCTTCGAGAGCAGGCCAGCGTCTTCGAGCGCCCCGAAGTCGGGAAGATCGCGCAGCGTGTCGAGCCCGAACTCAAGCAGGAACGCCTGGGTGGTGACATAGGTATATGGGGCGCCCGGCTGCGGCGCGCGCGGGCCAGAGGCGATGAAGCCAAAGCTGCGCAGATTGCCGATCAGGTCGCGGCTGATCTCCTTGCCGAAGAAGGAGGACAGTTCGGCGCGGGTGATCGGCTGGAAGTAGGCGATGCACATCAGCACCAGCACTTCGGTTTGCGTGAGGTCTTTGGCATGCCCGCTCCCGCCGGTGGCCGTGCCAAATGCACTGCGGATGGCGTCGGCATAGGCCGGCCGCGTCAGATGCTTCCAGCCGCCGGCGACCGCCACCAGATCATAGGGCCGGCCACGCAACTCCTCGCGGATGTCGTCGATGAGAAGATCGATGCTGCAAGTCTTGCCGACGATCCGCGCCAGCGTCTCGCGGCCGACCGGCTCGCTGGCAGCAAAAATAGTTGCCTCGACGCGGTTCATCCATTCACGCCAGCGCGCCTCCGGTGGCAGATGGTCGAGCTCGCGGTCGAAGAGGCCTTCGCCTCCTTGCTCACTTTTTCGTCGCCTCGCCGCACTCTCCGCCATCGCCGTCACAGCCCGTAGATGCGGAAAGTCGGGCGGCCGGAAAGTTCGCGGACAGCGCCGAGTTCGACCAGCCGCTCGAACAAGCGGCGCAGGCTGCGGTCGCTCATGCCGGCAATCTTTGCCGACGCCACAATGGCGTCGTCCGACAAAAGCCGATCGACGACGATGTCTGCGCCTCGGGCGCGAAGACCGGGCGCCACGGCGATCAGGCGGTCAGCCCAGCGCCCGATGTCGGCTGACTGGTCGACGGCGCGTAACGCCGCCCGCGCCTGCGCGGCGAGCAAAGTCTTCGCGCGCTCGGGGACCGCCTCGATGCCTCTCGGCGCAAGGACGGTCGCCGCGCGCCGCCGCCGATCGGAACCATTTGCGCCGGCAGCTTCGCCACCGAGCAGCGGCACGGCGTGCTTCCAGCCCAGCCGCTGCGCGAGCATGGCGTCTGCGAACCAGCATCCGATGGTGCTTGGAAGGCCGCGCCGCTCGACTGCCGCAAAGGCGCCGATCAGCATTCCGACAGCACCTTCCGTCTCCGCAAGCTGCCGAAGCTCGTCGGTCAGGTCGTTCGTCGTCTCGTCATCCCGAGCGAGACCCAGGGCCTCGAGCACGCCGGCGATGCTCGCTTCAGTCAGAAGCTTCTCCGCGGGCAGTGTGGCCAGCCAGCGCCAGGCCAACAGCATGCGGCCGGCCGGACCAACATCGTCGCCCGGACGCGTGAGCAGCACGGCATCGCGCAGACCCGCTTCGTCCTCGACACGCCCGGCCTGCCTGGTCGCCACCGCCGCGGCGGCGAGCGCCAGCCGTTGCCGCCATGCGCCGGCCCATCGCTCCTGCCGACGAACCACCGCGTCGAGCGCGCCGATGGCGGCGCCGGCGGTGATCGCGATGTCCTCCAGGGCATTTGGCCCAGGCCCTTGCGCGGCAGGGCTTTGCGCGTCGGGAACGGCGCGGCGCAGCCATCCCGGCAGCGGGACGGGGGGAGCGGCCGCTGCGGCGGCGAGCATCGGACCTTGATGGCGCGGAGAGGATTTCGGGCGCAGAATCATCGTCAGCAGGATGAATCACGGCGGCGGTTTTGGCAACGAAAATGGGTAAAAAACGCCGCGCCTGTCGATTGGAAAAAACGAGTGATAAAATTGCATTATCCGTCGTTTTCGTCTTTATATAAGGAATGACCGTTTTCATCGAGCAGAAGCCCAAAAATCACGCCGAGCGACCTTCCGGACCGTCCCACAGTGCAGGGTCGGCGGATCATGTTTCGACCGCGCAGGTGTCGGCCGAGACCGATGGCGACCTGCCGGACATCATCGACGTCGTCATGGAGATGGGCGCAACGCCTGAAGAGACGCTGGCCGAAGCCCCCTCCCCTCTTCCGGCCGTCGCCAATTCCCGCCTGCCGGCGCATCTCGACGCGCTGGCTGATCGCGCCCGCGATTATGTCGAAGCGGCGAGCTCGGCCAATACCCGCCGCGCCTACGCCTCGGACTGGAAGCAGTTTGCGAGCTGGTGCCGGCGCCAAGGCGTCGAGATGTTTCCGCCCGATCCCCAGGTTGTCGGGCTCTACATCACCGCATGCGCTTCCGGAAAGGCGACCGGCGACAAGAAACCCAATTCCGTCTCGACGATCGAACGCAGGCTCTCCTCGTTGACGTGGAACTATGCGCAGCGTGGCCAGCCGCTGGACAGGAAGGATCGCCATATCGCCACGGTCATGGCCGGCATCCGCAACAAGCACGCCGCCCCGCCCCGGCAGAAGGAGGCGGTGATGCCCGAGGATCTGATCGCCATGCTGGAAACGCTCGAGCGAGGCACCCTGCGCGGCCTGCGCGACCGGGCCATGCTGCTGCTCGGCTTTGCCGGCGGCCTGCGCCGTTCCGAGGTTGTCGGCCTGGATTGCGGCCGCGACCAGACCGAGGATTCTTCCGGCTGGATCGAAATCCTCGACAAGGGCATGCTGTTGCGCCTGCGCGGCAAGACCGGCTGGCGCGAGGTCGAAATCGGGCGAGGCTCGTCCGACACAACCTGCCCTGTGGTGGCGCTGCAGACCTGGCTCAAGCTGGCGCGCATCGCGCACGGTCCCCTGTTCCGGCGTGTCACCGGCCAGGGCAAGGCCGTCGGCGCCGATCGGCTCAACGACCAAGAGGTCGCCCGCCTCGTCAAGCGGACCGCGCTGGCAGCGGGCGTGCGCGGCGATCTGCCCGAAGGCGAACGCGGAATGATGTTTGCCGGCCATTCGCTGCGCGCCGGCCTGGCGTCCTCTGCCGAGGTCGACGAGCGCTACGTCCAGAAGCAGCTTGGTCACACCAGCGCGGAGATGACCCGCAAGTATCAGCGCCGGCGCGATCGCTTTCGCGTCAATCTCACCAAGGCGTCGGGACTGTAGCAAAGCCCCCTCCCCCCGTTTTCGGCCGTCGAATAGCGGCCCGGCAGGGTGGGATTTTCACCTTAGCGCTTCAATTGAAATCGGGAAGTAAAACCGACACAGGAGCCTGAAAAACGGTGCTTTTCAGAGCTCACCGAGGCCGTAGGGCCGATGCAAAGGCCGCCTAAAGACGTTTACAACCGATCGTTTGTTGATATCTTCAGTGTTTGTACAAACGCTCCTTTCCGATGCTGAGAGACGCTGCAAATGGCCCGTGAAGCGCAAGATCGACGCTCCGGACGACCAAAGGGCCGGCAAATCGGCTATGCGCGCGTGTCGACGGACGAACAAGCGACGGAAGCGCAGGAAATTGAGCTGCGATCGGCCGGCTGCGACGTCGTCGTTCAGGAACATGGATCCGGTGCGTCGAGAGCTCGCCCTGCCCTACTGCGATTGATGAGCGACATCCGCGCCGGCGATGTCCTGGTCGTCGTGCGTCTCGATCGCCTTGCGCGCTCGGTCAGCCATCTTCTTCAGGTGATCGAGGATCTGACTGAGAAGGGCGCGCATTTCCGATCTCTCCGAGATCCAATCGACACGTCGACGCCACAGGGCATGTTTTCGCTACAGGTACTCGGCGCCGTTGCCCAGCTCGAGCGTGCACTGATTTCGGAGCGAACCAAGGCCGGCATCATCGCTGCACGATCCAAGGGGCGACTGCCAGGCAATCCTGGTATCCGGGAGCGCAGGCCCGAAGCCCTGGCGAAGATGACCGCGATACAAAAGGCGGCTTATGGCCGACGGCTACAATCAACTGTGAACCAATGGCTTCCGACGGTCCGCCGGATGCGACCAGACCATAACTGGGACGACATCGCTCGGGTCCTGAAGCAGCGCGGCCTCGACTGGACGCCTGAACGACTGCGGCGGGCAGTGAGGTGGCTCGTCACCGAGCACCTGGCCGAATCCACACTGCTAAAGCGGGCGTCTCCTCTGCCTCCCGAAGATCGCCTGATGACTCTTGTGGCAGGGATTTCGCAGTCTAACCCAGATCTGTCGCTCCGCGACATCGCTGGCCAGCTCGAGCGCCTGCATGAGCGAACCCCACGAGGAAGCGCAAAATGGTCTGCCTCCTCAGTCAAGAACCTGCTCGATCGAGCCCGCCGGCTTGGACTCGTCGCCGAACAACCTGCGAGCTGACCGTCATCCCGCTGCAGAACAGTCCTCAGTTTACGGTCCGTGGCTGACGCTCGACATTCCCGAGCCGCTTGTACGCGGCCCAGGCATCAGCTGGAACAGCGCTGCCGGCCCGCGTCAGCCAAGCCGCTCAATCGGTTTCGGCGAGTGAGTTCCACCACACCATTCCGGCGGTTTCATCGGGCGTCGGTTCCTGGTCGTGTTGGTTTTTCATGCCTTCGATGCTCTCACAAGACGCTCGTCCCGACAAGCGCTGCAGCCACCGTCCACGGATCGAAACCCGCCCGGCTGATCATGATCCGCGCCCTGGCTTGTCGAGGCTGCGGCGCAACGCATCGCTGATTTCCAGCCGGGATTCGGTGCGCACAACCTTGCCTGCCGCCTCCAGATCGACGGCAGCGGCTTCAGCTCCGGTTCCGGTCGTCTTCGACGCGTCAAGCTTGGCCCGCAACAAGGCCATCACCATCGGCCAGACCGAGAACTTTCCGACCTTTGCTCGATCTGCCAGGCTGCGCAAATAGCCGCCGGCGCTGTTGATCTGGTCCTGCCGCTGGTAGATCGCGGCAATGGTAATCGCCGCCTGCTGCTCACCCATTGCCGTTCGCGCTTCCTCCCAGGCGCTCGGGCTGACGCCCATGGACGGTCGGGCAACCTCGGCCGCGGCCAGAAATTCACGCCAGTTGCGGATTCCGCCGCCGCCCTTCACCAGCCAAAGCATGTTCGGGCAGGCATCCAGCACGATCCCTAGCGGCAGTTCGCGTTTCGGTAGGCTCCGTACGTTGTCGGTATCCGCAACGTTGGCGCCCTCTTCATCCTTATTTCCTGAGCCGCTTTCAGATTCAAATTTAGAGTCTGGTTTTGAATTCTGTATGTGGCGCCCATTTTGGGACTCATTGGCGTCCACTTTCTGTGTTTTTACAAATGATTCCAATGCTTCACGCACTTCAGCCCAAAGGCCTTCAAGTTCTTCGGCAATCACCTCGAGAGTCTGCCTAGGTGCAGTGCGTGGTATCTGACCAACAATCGCCTGGTAGGCCTGCTGGACCCTGCCCCAGTTCGCCGGCACGCCTTCCTCAATGCCGGTGTCGATCATCTTGACGATGTCACGGCGGCATATGGTTAGCCGCTCCTTAACGAGACGAAAGGCCTTCTTCTCAGATCTGACCGCTTCCGCGAGATCCTTGAACTCCTCAGCGCGCGCCACGATCGGCGAGATGTCAAAGCCATAGGCTTGCTCGATCTCGCCCGCCTGCCCTTTCCGGGCGAAGCGCTTGCCGTTTGGGCTGTCCCGACGGATGATCAATCCACACTCGACCAGAACGGCCAGGTGTCGCCGTAAGGTCGTTGGGGGCATGCCATTGGCGCGGCGGATCAGCTGCTCGTTGGATGGCCATACAACCAGTTCACTGTCGCCATAAAGTGCCGTGTCCGGATGGAACGACAACAGCGCGTCGAGAATAGCCAAAGCGCGATCAGTGGCGCCCAGAGCGATCCTGGCATCCTTGATATCTTGGAAGACATGCCATTTGTGGACGATCGCGTCCTTCGGCACGGCCCTTGCGGTGACTTGGCTTGAAATCATGCCAAGCGTCATCGGCCGCCGCCCAAAGGGCGTCGTCGCAATATTCGTCTCCATTTTCTTTCACCCTCGATTAGGCAAAAGAAACCTGCTCGCCAAAACGACGCCAATGACTCTTGACAGTGATTCGTGGAGATGCGATTCTCAGAGTGCTTAGTTCAGAGAGAGGCTTCCACGGCTTGCCGTTCGGGGGCCTTTTTCTTTTGCGGTTTCAGACTCCTTGTTTCGTGATGGACTTCCGAAAGGCCTCAAACAGGTCGTCCAGTTGTCCGGCGATAAACGCTGCGAAACGCGATCCTTCAGCCTCTCCCACCGCAATCATGGTAGTTTTTCCGTTGTCTTTGAGGCTGACGCTGACTGTTTTGTCTGGAGCAGCCCAGGATTTCATAGCAATCTTGGGCTTTGATGGCTTGGCCGGACCCGCAGGTTCTTTGATCGCATTATGATCCGATGGAAGCGTCTCAAGCAGAATAATGAATCTGTCATCGGACGTTGCCTCGCGGAATTTGTTTTTGCGAATAAAATCGAAAGCTTTTGCGGGTGAGCCGTCTATGGAATAGCGGTTCGAGAATTCCTGCCATCGTCCTCGACCAATCCCGGGAGCTTTACCAATCGATTGCAGTATCTCCTTGTCGACCGATGAGGCGATTTTGATCATCTCGGAGACATGCGACTTTCCTGTCGACAGCGAAGCGCAGATGGTGTCCCGTTTGTATCCCGCTTCCTGCTGGGCAAGCGCAAAAGCGCACTTCTCAATGTATGAAAGATCCTCTCGAGCGGTGTTTTCTTCGCCTTGGAAAATGACTGCTTGTTCATCAGTTAACTCGCGGACGGCCGCTTTGAATCCGATCCCAAGCTGCTTAGCTGCCGCTAATCTTCTGCGACCATAGACGATTTGAAACTCGCCATCCTTGCCTTGTACTGGCCGAACCAATCCAGGCACAATTTGACCGCGCTCCCGCATGGATTCAGTGATCTCAGCAATGGCGGAAATCTCGTAGGCGTCATCATATCGATCGGTGATAGACGACGGCCGTATTTTGTCGGGATCGAGTTCAATGATCTGTTCGCCTGACTTCAGTAACTTGTCGGCGATATCGCTACGCTCTTGCATTTGGCGAACACCAGCCGCCACCTTCATCAGGTGCGGCGATGACGTGCGGCGGCTGACGCCCTCCTCCGAATTGTCCTCCCCGAGTTGCCCCAAAACAGCAGCAAACATGCCCTTAGAATCTTTACGGCTCACTGTTCACGCCTCCATGCCATTGTGATGAGGCTTTCTATCTCCGCGTTCGCGGCATTGATCGATTCGATTGCACGATCATAAGTTTTAGGTGCCGAAAACCTCGATCGTTGCACTTCATAGAGGCTCTGCTTCCAAGTGAGAGCGTCCGCAACCGCAGTGGATTTGGAGACTGAATTCAGAAGTAAATCCTCGCCAAACACTTGGCGCATTAGGGCCTGCATGTTGGCTTGCGGGTGGTCGTTGGCCTCAAACTTTGTGATGAGGAATTTGGCGAAATCCCAACGTGCGCCTGCACCAGCCTCATCCAGGATTTGCATATAAGATGCGGCCAGCTCCAAAAACTTCCCTGTGGAGTCGACATCGAGCATCTGCGCTGGAACTGGGATTAGGACTCCGGTAGCGGCAGTGAGCGACGAAAGTGTCAGGAAATTGAGTGACGGCGCACAGTCGAGAAGAACGATGTCGTAGCTATCGACGATCTGTTCGAGGGCCTGTGACACTCGAAGCAGAAAACTGGTTCCACCGCTCTTGCGCATCTCAAGGGTAACGGCCGTTTCGAATTCTGTCAGCTCAAGACCGGCGCAGATGACGTCGAATCCGATGATATGCGTTTGATGAATAATCTTTTCCGTTGGCACCGGATCATCAAACCGAATCGCTGAGTAAAGGGTGTCACCTTCTCGGTGGTCAAATCCGGGTAACGCTCCTTGCAGACTTGTTAACGACGCCTGGGGATCCATGTCGACTGCGAGAACGCGATACCCACGCAGTGCCAACCAATGACCCAAGTGAATAGTGGTCGCTGTCTTGGACGATCCACCTTTGAAGTTCGTGATCGCGATGATCTGGCAATCCTCGCCTTTAACACGACGAGGATTGACCCATTTCTTCCGTGCTTTTTCCGCCAGGTGCATCCGAAGGTCCAGCACCTGCTCCACAGAATATAGGCGCTTTCCGGTGGTCGTTGTCTCTGGCTCAGGTCCCTGCCCTTTTAAGGAGACCTGCCGTATGTAAGCTTCAGTCACTCCTAGCAATGCTGCTACTTCCGTCGAAGTGAATTTGCGCATCGTACGAATCGCATCAGGAGGATACTGAGCCAGCGAAAGATTGTTGAGTGCCTTCTCGAGTTTCGTCGAAAAGGTATTCATGAACTGAAGGCTACTTAGATGCCGCGTCACCCAGATTCTCCTCTTGCACCCAGCGCCTATTGATAGCGACTGTGGTTAACAAGCTGTTAACGCCACGCCAACTACGCCAACTTTTCGAATTACGCGGTTTTTCCGTTACTGGAGGTATGCCCGATTCGGAGAATTCGAGCAAATGGACACAGGGCAGTTCCCAGCTGGGAACTTTTCTTTATCGCTGGCTTCTCTGTGCCGTCAAAGTTGCGCATCAGGCATTGAAAAAGACCGCTATGAAGTTGGTTACGCAGCATGGGGGCACGGGCGAGCCCCGTTGCCCGTTTTGTTCTCGTAGATAGTCGACGTTGGTGTACCCGGTTGGCCTCTGGCTTCCGCGTACGGCGCGAGCGACCTACAGAAGCGCAGGTAGATTTCGGCGCATGGAGAGATACCCCCTCCCCCCACTTTGGCGCGGCGGCGAAATTCGCGTTGTGACGGAGGCACTGAGTTCGCGCAGTCCTATGGGAGTCACCATCCTTTGCGTCGGAGACGATGGGTTGTGTTTGTGATGCAGCCATGCCGCGCCGCTTCCGATGTCACTTCGGTGATCGCCCCAGGCTGACAAGTTAGACGCCCCACTGCCCCTACCCTGCAACGAGGCATTCCTTCCGGGCCGAGCGACCCTCGCGAATGGCAACTCAGCGGCTCGGACCTGTCGCCAGGCGTCCGACGCGATTTGACAGCAATCAGCACCAGCACGTAGGCGTCCTGTCCACGCGCACTTTCCTCCAGCGTCGGGCAAGAGGCTCCTGCAGTCGCCAGGCAACTTCCCTCGGGGGCCAGTCCACGTGTCGGCGAAGGATCCTGGAGAACTCATCGAGAAGCAAACTTCTCCCACAACCCGTACTTTGAGTTCCCAGCTGGGAACGGCTCTTCAAGTTGGAGGCTTGCGACCGCACCAATAAACCTTGGAAACCCATCAACATGATGGTTGGATCTGTGGCGCCGGGGTGGATTGGCGCATCCAGAGTCACCTGCGGCTGGGGGGGCGTGCCGCACTCTACAATCCTGACGCCTTAGTTAGATTGACGCGGAAGCGATCGCGCCGGCGCTGGTATTTGCGTGTCATCTCTGCCGAGGCGTGACCAAGCTGCTTCTGCACGTAGCGCTCGTCAACCTCGACAGAGGACGCGAGGCCGGCACGCAGCGAGTGGCCCGAAAACTTTTGGCCGCGCTCGCCCTCGGAAAGATCACCGCGCACGCCGGCGGCCAAGGCCGCGCGTTTGACCAGCCGCGGCACCTCCTGATCATTGAGCCGCTCGGCGCCCACAGCTTTGCCCTGCCCCGTGACGCGGCGGAAGAGGGGGCCATGCGCGATGCGGGCCAGCTTCAGCCAGGTCTGCAG
>NZ_JAMYSE010000115.1:0-19712 GCF_040321795.1 Mesorhizobium sp. M0244
ACCCGAGTACGCCCCGACCCCCCCGCCGCCGGAGCCGCCTCAACCGCCGGTGCAGGCGGACAACACCGATCTCGAGCCATGGGAACACGCCGACGCAGCCGCGCCGGCCGGTACGGAAGAGCCGGCGGATGCCGGCGCCGATGGTTCCAAGGGAGCGGAAACCCCTTATCCTGCCGGTTCGGATGCGCCGGCCGGTCGCTCCACGGCTTCCGACTACAGTTTCGAGGATGCATCCGCCAAAGTCAGCGCAACCGGGGTTAGCGGAACCGGGGCCAACGGATCGGGGACCCCAGGCTCCGGCGAGAGGACAGCCAAAACGAGAAACGAACCAATGGCAGCGCAGCCGAAGCGGAGCGGCATCAGCGGCATCGCCGCCGGCATTATCGGCGGCGTCATCGCGCTCGCCGCCGCCGGCGGGCTGCAATTTGCCGGCCTGCTCGGTGCGCCGGGGTCGGGCGGCGTGTCGCTCGACGCCGTCAATGGCGAGATCGCTTCGCTGAAAAGCGAGGTGGCGGGGCTCAAGCAGGCCGGCGGCAACAGCGACGCATCGGCCAAGGTGGACGGGCTGGCGTCGGCGCTGGATCAGGTCAGAGCGGATGTCACGGCGCTGAAATCGGCGGTCGAGCAAGGCGGCGCCGGCGACAATGCCGGACTTGCCGCGCTTGGCGACAAGGTCAGGCAGATCGAGACGGCGGTCGCGGCCATCGGCAAGGCCGGCGGCACGGCGCCGGTCGATCTCGGCCCGCTCAACGAAAGGCTGGCCGCGCTCGATGCGCTGGTGAAATCCGCCGGCGACACGGCAAAGGCGCAGGAAGGCCGGCTTGCCGCATTGGAACAATCGGTTTCGCAGCTCTCGGGCAAGGTCGATGCACAGGCTTCGCAGCCGAAGATCGCGCTCGCCATTGCCGCCTCGGCGCTCAAGGCAGCGCTCGACCGCGGTGCGCCGTTCGCGGCCGAACTCGAAACCTTTGCAGCGATCTCACCGGATGCGCCCGGGATCGCGACGCTGCGCACCTATGCCGAAAAGGGGGTCCCGACGCGGGCCGAGATCGCGGCCGAAGCGGACGCCGCCGCCAACGCCATGGTCGCTACCGCGACGCCTGTCGACCAGAATGCCGGCGTCCTGCAAAAGCTGCTGTCGAGCGCCGAATCGCTGGTCAAGGTCAGGCCGATCGGCGCCGTCGAGGGCACCGGTGTCCCGGAAACGGTTGCCCGCATGGAGGTCGCGGTCAACCAGAGCGATTACGCCAAGGCGCTCAGCGAATACGAAACCCTGCCCGAAGCGGCCAAGGCCGCCGGCGCCGACTTTGCCGGCAAACTGAAGGCGCGGATGGAGGTCGAGACGCAGATCGATTCGCTCATCGCCGGCGCGATGAAGGCGTGAGGAACCCGATGATCCGTGTCCTCGTCTTCCTCGCCGTCGTCTTTGCGCTCGGACTCGGCTTCGCCTGGCTGGCCGACCGGCCGGGTGAAATGCTCGTCACCTTCAACGGCTATCAATACCAGGTCAGCCTGATGGTTGCGGCGGTGGCGGTCGTTGCCGTCGTTGCCGCGGTGATGATCGTCTGGTGGCTGGTCAAGGCGCTGTGGAACAGCCCCTATACGATCTCGCGCTATTTCCGCGTGCGTCGCCGCGACCGCGGCTATCAGGCGCTGTCGACCGGCATGATCGCTGCCGGCGCCGGTGACGGCGCGCTCGCCCGCAAGAAGACCAAGGAAGCGGCAAAGCTCATCCGCTCCGACCAGGAGCCGCTGATCCATTTGCTGGACGCGCAGGCCTCGCTGCTCGAGGGCGACCATGAGGGCGCCCGCGAAAAGTTCGAGACCATGCTCGACGATCCCGAAATGCGGCTGCTCGGCCTGCGCGGGCTTTACCTCGAGGCCGAGCGGCTCGGCGACCGCAACGCGGCCCGACACTATGCCGGCCGTGGCCCGGCGGTGGGGCCGCAGCTGGCCTGGGCGGCCGAATCGACTCTGGAAGACCTGACCGGACGCAGCGACTGGGACGGCGCGCTAAAATTGGTCGATGCGCAGAAGTCGACGCGTCAGATCGAGCGCGACGCCGCCAACCGGCGTCGTGCCGTGCTGCTCACCGCCAAGGCGCAGGCGCTGATCGCCAGCGATGCCAATGCCGCTCGCACGGCGGCCCTCGAAGCCAACCGGCTGCGGCCGGATTTCGCGCCGGCGGCGGTCGTCGCGGCGACTTTGCTGTTTCGGCAGAACGACGTGCGCAAGGGCTCGAAGATCCTCGAGGCGGCGTGGAAGGCCGAGCCGCACCCGGAGATCGCCGAGCTCTACACCCATGCCAGGCCGGGCGATGCCGTGCTCGACCGGCTGAACCGGGCAAAGAAGCTGCAGGAACTGAAGAAGAACCATGCCGAGTCCTCGCTGGCGGTGGCGCGCGCCGCGCTCGATGCGCAGGATTTTTCAACCGCCCGCCAGGAGGCCGAAGCCGCCATCCGCATGGATCGCCGCGAAGGCGCCTATCTGCTGCTGGCCGATATCGAGGAGGCCGAGACCGGCGACCAGGGCAAGGTGCGGCAGTTGCTGTCGAAGGCGGTAAGAGCGCCGCGCGACCCGGCCTGGGTCGCCGACGGCGTCGTCTCCGAACGCTGGGCTCCGGTATCACCGGTCACCGGCAGGCTCGATGCATTCGAATGGCGGGCGCCGATGGAGCGGCTCGGCCAATTGATCGACAGCCATGAGGACAGCCCGGAGGCCCCGGTGCCGGCCATCGCGGCGTCAGCCAAGCCGGCAGAGGAAAAAACCGAGGTGATCGAGCAGGGGGCTGTCGCAGCCGAGACGCCGGCGACCGAAGCGAAGACGGAAAATCGCACCGGCGAGGCTCATGTGACAGCGGTCACCGCGGCGGCTTTTGCCGCGGTGCCGGACGATGCCGAAGCCGTCGAGCCGGCGCAGGAACTGGCGCGGCTGCCCGACGACCCCGGCGTCGATCCCGACGACGCGGCGGATAAATCGACGCGCCGGTTTCGTTTGTTCTGACCCGGGTCGAGTTGACCCGGGCTTATTGGGAATGATTTGATGTTCGATCGCGTTTTGTCGTTTCTAAGGGATCTGCCATCCGGTGGCGACGCCAGCGCCAGCGCCGACGATCCGCGCATTGCCGCGTCCGCCCTTCTCTTTCATGTCATGAACGCCGACGGTGTGCGTCAGGATTCCGAATGGGAGCGGTTCAAGGCGGTGCTGGCGGAGAGCTATTCGATCAGCGGCGACGAACTCGACGCATTGGCGGCAGCGGGTGAGCGGGCCGACAATGAGGCGATCGACCTCTACGCCTTCACCAGCGTGCTCAAGCGCCATCTCGACGCCGAGGCCCGAAAAGCCTTCATCGGCCTGATGTGGGAAATCGTCTATGCCGATGGCGAGCTGCACGAGCTCGAGGACAACACCGTGTGGCGGGTCGCCGAACTGATCGGCGTCGAACGCCGCGACCGTGTCGAGGCACGCCTCAAGGCGGCCGCGGCGGCTCCAGGTGCTGCCGGAACGTCAAGCGACGAATAGCCAGGATCCAGCCTTCCAATGCCGCCCAAGCCAAGCTCGAGACCAAAGATCCTGATCGTGCTGCATCAGGAGCATTCGAGCCCTGGGCGGGTCGGCCATATGCTTATCGAAGAAGGCTTCGATCTCGACATCCGCCGCCCGCCGCTCGGCGAGGCCTTGCCGCAGACACTGGACGGCCATGCCGGCGCCGTGGTGTTCGGCGGGCCGATGAGCGCCAATGACGGCGACGAGTTCGTCCGCCGCGAGACCGACTGGCTCAAAATTCCGCTCAACGAGAACCGGCCGTTGCTTGGCATCTGCCTTGGCGCGCAAATGCTGGTTAAGCACCTTGGCGGCAAGGTCGAGGGTCATGGCGAGGGCTTGGTCGAGATCGGCTGGTATCCGCTGAAGGCGACCGAAGAGGGCAATAGGCTGATGCATTGGCCGGAGATGGTCTATCAGTTTCACCGCGAGGGCTTTTCGCTGCCGAAAGACGCGACGCTATTGGCGACGGCTGAAACCTATCCCAACCAGGCCTTCCGCTATGGCGACAATGCCTGGGGCATTCAGTTCCATGGCGAATTGACCCGGGCGATGATGCAGCGCTGGGTGGTGCGCGGCGCGCACCGCTTCGAATTGCCCGGCGCGCAGCCCGGCCGCGACCATCTCGGCGGCCGGCTGATCTGGGACATGCACCTGAAGCGCTGGCTCGGCGAATTCCTGGAGACGATCTTTGGCAAGCCCGCGCTGTCCTAGTCTAACTGGCACATGCGGGGCGCGCTCTTCTGGTAACCATTGCGACGAATGTTTCGAAGAGTTCGTCCTGCGCCTGCGCGGCCGTGATTTCTGCGGTCGCGGCGGCATAGGACAGGGCTTCGGCTGCGCCGAGCATCGCCCATAAGGCCCGCTGAAGCGACAGCACCAGCTCCGGCGCCGCGCGCGCCATCGGCGGCAACCTCTTCAAGGCATCCTCGCGAGGCGCCGAGGCAGCATGACCGCGTAGCGCACCGGGCCGCACATACTGCGTTGTCTCGTAAACTCCTGGCTATCGGAGTTCGCGGGCCCCGTGCCTGGATCAGTGTGTCGCCTGAAGCGCCTACAACTCCTGCTGGTTCCACCGCAGCAGGATGTTGTTGACGTCAATGTCAGACCGACAGCCCGTTCTGCTTTCGCAGGCTCTTGTCGAATGCGGATGCGGGGACCAAACGGCGCAGGAAACTGACCTGGCGCGCAATTTTCCCGCCGCATAGCGCCTCCTCGGAACGGATTCGGTCGCTGCTTTCAAGACCGTCCCGGCCACAATTTCGGGAGCATCACCTGTCTCCATCGCTTTCCGCAGGGTCGCATTCATGCCAGAGCGCGCAGAGTCATAGATTTCAAGCAAATGGTCCGGCCTGGCGAGATTTTCTTCAAAGGACGTTCGGGTATAGGCGGGCTCGACCAACACGACGCGAATTCCGAAAGGGCGCAGTTCGTGGTCGAGCGATTCGGAATAACCCTCGATGGCATGTTTGGTCGACGCATAGAGCGCAGAGTAGGGAGCTGGGATTAACCCCAGCACCGAACTCAAATTGACGATTCTGCCCTTCCCTTGACGGCGCATTGTCGGCAGGACCGCGTTGGTCACGCGGAGAACGCCGAAGACGTTCACGTCGAACAGCGCTTGAGCCTGGACGGTCGAGGACTCCTCTGCGCCTCCAAGCAGGCCGACGCCGGCATTGTTGACAAGCAGGTCGATACGCCCGGCTTCGGCCAACACGTCATCGACCAGTTTCGCAACGGACGCGTCATCGGTGACGTCGCAGGTCAGCATGGTAACGCCGTCGGATCGTTCGGCGACCGCGCGACGGCTGGTTCCGAACACGCGAAAGCCCGCGTTCTGCAGGGCCTTGGCCGTTGCGTGCCCGATGCCGGTGGATGCCGCCGTCACCAGGGCGACGCCAAGATTGGTCTTATTCATGGAAATCACTTCTTTCTTTGTGCTGGATTGCCAGCTGCAGGCGTGCGCACAAATGGAGATGTGGCGCCCGCCCCGGCGATCCGATGAGGGGCATTACTCGGCAATGGTCCTAGTTCGCTGGTTGGACACCGATCCCACCTCGGTGACGGTGAGCTTGTCGCCGGAGCGCGAAATTTCGAGGCTTTGCTCAGGTTCGCCCAATTTCCGTGGCACGGATATCGTAGCCGACTGCCCTTCGGCGAGAGTGGCCGAGAAGCGCACCGGAACCCCGGTCTCTCCTTCCGCTATCGTTGCGATTACCCGATAGCCGTCATTTTCGTCGGCGTAGTGTAAGACGCCGCGAAAACCGCCGAGATGGATACTCTCCCCGGCCATGGCCGACAGCTCATCGGCATGCAACGGGGACGCGGCCAGGAAGAATGCCGCCACACCACCGATGATGTTGATCATCGCGACGCTCCGTTTGGATGTTGCCGATCTCGGCTGGCCTGCGGCGACATGATGCGCCGATTGCACGCGCTGACGGTTAAGTTCTGGATGGGGGGCGCCTAGGTTGGTCCTGTCCATGGAAGTCACTCCTTTCTTTGTGCTGGATTGCATTTCAAAAAGATGTTACTATCATTTCGATATCAAGTCACTATCAAAATGATACGAACATGAAAAATCTTTCCGATGCCTCTTGCCCGATCGCCCGCGGCCTCACCTGCGTCGGCGATGCGTGGAGCATGTTGATCCTTCGCGACGCGAGCCTGGGCCTCACGCGCTTTGACGAATTCCGGAGAAGTCTGGGCATCGCCCCCACCATTCTGACCCGGCGGCTGGCGACGCTGACGGAGGAGGGACTTCTGGAAAAGCGGCGCTACTCGGAGCGGCCTCCGCGCGATGAGTACGTGCTGACGGCCGCCGGACGCGATTTCTTGCCGGTGCTCGTCTTAGTGGGTGCGTGGGGACGCCAATACCGTGGCGAAGGCAGGTTGGCGCGATACGTCGACGCAGAGACAGGAGAAGAAATCGAGCCGGTGGCCGTGGATGCTGTCACAGGGGCAAAGATCGGCACCCGCCCGATTCGCGTTGCAACACCTGAATAGCATCCGTTCGCATTGATGAGAGCTGAGACGTGGCTAGAACGGGGTCATTCGGAATTCGCGGGCCTGTACCCCGGATCAGTGCACTCTGGATCAGTTTCGTCCCTTGAGATGGCGCACCTTGCGTAGTTGCGGAAACAGCACCGCCCACAGGCCGGCGACGGCGATCGCCCCGATGCCGCCGATGACCACGGCCGGAACCGTGCCGATCAGAGCCGCCATGGTGCCGGCGCGGAATTCGCCGAGCTCGTTGGAGGCGCCGACAAACACCTGGTTGACTGCGTTGACGCGGCCGCGAACCTTGTCCGGCGTCCACAGCTGGATCAGCGTCTCGCGGATATAGACGCTGAACATGTCGGTGGCACCGAGCAAGGCGAGGGCTGCGATCGATAGCCAAGTGATGGTCGAGAGGCCGAACAAGACCGTGAACGCGCCGAACAGCGCGACGAAGCCGAGCATGACAAGGCCGGCATGGTTGCGGATCGGGTGCCCGGCCAGCCAGATGGCGACGCAGATGGCGCCGACGCCCGGCGCCGAGCGCAACAGACCAAGCCCCCAGGGACCGAGTTCGAGGATATCGCGCGCATAGACCGGCAGCAGCGCCGAGGCGCCGGACAAGAGCACCGCGAACAAATCGAGCGAAATCGCGCCGAGCACGATCTTTTCGCTCCAGATGTAGCCGAAGCCGGCGAACAGGGTCTGCACCGTCGGCCTGTCGGTTTGGCTGCGCTGGGCAGGCTTCGGGATCGTGAAGATCAGCACGGCGGCAATAAGCATCAGCACGGCCGCGGTAACGTAGGCGGCTTCGGCCGAAAGCCCGTAGAGAAGGCCGCCGGCGACCGGCCCGACGATGGTTGCCGTCTGCCAGGCGGACGAGTTCCAGGCGATGGCGTTGGCGAAATCCTCGGGCGGCACCAGATTGGCGAACAGCGATGAGGAGGCCGGCCCGAAGAAGGCGCGCGCGATGCCGAACATGGCGAGCACGATGAAGACCGGCATCGGCCCGGCGAGGCCGCGCAGCGTCAACAGCAGGAGAGCCAAGGCGCAGGCCGCCTCGACCAGCACCGCCAGCGCCATGATCAGACGGCGTCCGAAGCGGTCGGCAACGTCGCCGGTGACCAGCACCAGCAGCAGCGAAGGCAGGAACTGGACAATGCCGACGAGGCCGAGGTCGAACGGGTCGCGGGTGAGGTCGTAGATCTGCCAGCCGACGGCGACCGACACGATCTGGGTGGAGAACGTGGAAAGGAAGCGCGCCGCCCAGTAGCTCAGGAATGGCCGGTGGCGAAAGGCGGCATAACGCTGATCGGACGGTACTTGGGATTCTGTGGTCATGGATTAGGCCCCGTGGCAGCGTATCGGCCGGCGGGGCACTTCCACGATGGGCGCTGGTCCGGCCAAGAGAGCCTTAGCGCAGTTCGGCGCAGGGCGCGCGCAAAAATCCGGCCTGGATCAAACAATTTCCGCTCCGCCGGGCGTTGCCGCCGGCGGAGCGACCGAACCTGATCCGAATGCTTTAGGCCGGGGCCTTGGCTTTCCTGGGCCTGCCCTTGACGGGCGCGGGCGGGGCGGCCTTGCGGCCGAGACCGATTGCCTTGGCCAGCTGCGAACGCGAGGCGGCGTAGTTGGGGGCGACCATCGGGTAGTCGGCCGGCAGGCCCCACTTGGCGCGATAGGCGTCGGGCGTCAGCCCGAAATGAACGCCGATATGGCGCTTCAAGGACTTGAACTTCTTGCCGTCCTCGAGACAGACGATGTAGTCCGGCGTCACTGATTTCTTGGGGTTGACCGCGGGGATCAGCGGTGCTGCAACCGGGACCGCCGGTTGCCCCAGCCCGCCTATGGAAGCGCTGACGCTGGCGATGAGATCGCCGAGGCCGGAAGCCGGCAAGCGGTTCTTCTCGACGTATGCGGACACGATATGGGCGGTCAGCTCGAGCAGGTCGATGTCTTTGCGAGCGTTGTTGCTGTCGTCGGTCAATCTATTTCTCCGTCCGTGGGGGTCGCAGAAATTCCTAGTCGGCAAATCTGCGCAATGCAATGACGGCGCACCACGTCACACATTATTTTGAATAATAATACTAACGGCAGCGCGGGATTAACAACCCTGAGCCGGTGCTCGATAATATCAGACAATCAGCAATATCAAATAATCAGGGATTTGTCGCGCCACAGTCGAAATCCGCCTTCGAAGGCGCGTGTGTTGTCGCCGCGTCTGCAATCGGCGGGCAGCTCAGCGAGTTCATCGACATTGCCGCCGCCGATGACCACGTAATCCGGCTGCATGGCGGCGCGAAGCCGATCGACGACGTCGAAGACGTATTTGCGCCATTTCTTCTTGCCGCGCTTTTGCAGGCCGCGTTCGCCGACATAGTCTTCGAAACTGCCGCGCTTCTTGTAGGGAAGATGGGCAAGCTCCATCGGCTGGGCGACGTTATCGACGATCATCGCGGCACCCAGGCCGGTGCCGAGGCCAAGGAACAGCATGCGGCCGCCTTCATAACTGCCGACGGCCTGCATCAGCGCATCGTTGACGACCTTCACCGGCTTGCCGAACTCAGCGGCGAAATCGCAGCCGACCCAGCCCTTGCCGAGATTGGCGGGTTCGGTAAGCGGCCGGTTGTGGTGCACCGGACCCGGATAGCCCATCGAGACGACATCGTATTGCAGTCCTTCGGCCAGCGTCTTCACCGCTGCGATCATCTGCTGCGGCGTAAGCCCCGGACCGGAATCGGTCCGGCGCTCCTCGCCGCCGGCGCTGGTGCGGATCTTGACGTGCGAGCCGCCGATATCGATCGCCAGCACGATCTTTTCGGCGTCCGGTTCCGATCGCTTTACCGATTTGGCCATCGCTTTCGCCTCCCAGAAATCATTTCGACGGATTGATCCAGCCGTTCGGCGGCCCGAATCCAGCCATGGCTTGGGTCGGTCCCCACGTCTTTGGCGCGTAGACAGGCGGCGGCGTGGCATCGCCGAGCACCGGACCGACGATGCGCCAGGCGAGCTCGCTGGCGTCCTGGCGGGTGAACAGCTGGCCGTTGCCGTTCATGGCGTCACCGATCAACCGCTCGTAAGGCGGCATGTCGCCCTTGCTGTCGTCCAATGCGGTGAGCTCGACCTGCTCGCCGACCATGTCGTCGCCGGCGGCCTTGCGCTGGGCGCCGATCGAGATCGCCACCTGCGGGTCAATGCGGAAGCGCACGTAATTGGCGTCGCCGGGCTTGATCGGATCGAAGACGTCGAGCGGCGGCCGCTTCAGCCGCACGATGACCTCGGTGGCGTGCACCGGCAGGGATTTGCCGGCGCGGATGAAGAACGGCACATCCTGCCAGCGCCAGGTGTCGACGAAAAAGCGCACCGCGGCGAAGGTCTCGACCGGCGAGTTCGGCGCCACGCCTGGCTCGCTGAGATAGCCGTCGAACTGGCCGCGCACGACATCGTCCTTGGTCAGCGTCCGGATCGCCCGCAGCACCTGAACCTTCTCGTCGATCAGATCGTCGGCCGAGCGGCCGACCGGCGGCTCCATGGCGAGCAGCAAGAGGATGTTCAAGAGATGATTTTCGATGACGTCGCGGATGCAGCCGACCTCGTCGTAGAAGCGGCCGCGGCCCTCGACGCCGAAATCCTCGGCCATGGTGATCTGCACGCTTTCGACGAAGTTGCGGTTCCAGATCGGCTCGAGGAAGGAATTGGCGAAGCGGAAATAGAGCAGGTTCTGGATCGCCTCCTTGCCGAGATAGTGGTCGATGCGGAAGATCGACTTTTCGTCGAAGACGAGATGCAGGACGCGGTTCAGCCAGCGCGCCGATTGCAGATCGTGGCCGAACGGCTTTTCCACCATCAGGCGTGCGCCCTGGGCGGCGCCCGACTGCTCCAGCCCCTGGACGACGACCTCGAACATCGCCGGCGGCACCGCCAGATAGTGCAGCGGCCGCTGCGCGCTGCCCAGCGCGGTCTTCAGCTTCTCGAAGGTCGCAGGCGCACGATAGTCGCCGCTGACATAGCGAAGCAGCGAAGCGAGCTTAGCGAAGATCTTGTCGTCGATGCTGCCGATGGCGTTGACGATGCCGTCGCGGGCGCGCGCCTGCAGCTTGCCGAGATCCCAAGGATCGAAGGCGACGCCGATCACCGGCTCGTTCAGCGTTCCCTTGGCCACCATGGTGTAGAGGGCGGGGAAGATCTTCTTGTGGGCGAGATCGCCGGTGGCGCCGAAAAGCACCAGCGTATCGGACCGTTCCGGGCTCATGAGCGTGCCTTCCTCGTCACGATCCGGCCTTCGGTTTTTCGATATGACCGCCAAAGGCATAGCGCATGGCGGACAAAAGCTTGTCGGCGAATTCGGATTCGCCTTGCGAGGAGAACCTGTCGAATAGCGCCGACGACAGCACCGGCGCCGGAACGCCGGTGTCGATCGCCGCCTTCAGCGTCCAGCGGCCTTCGCCGGAATCCGAGACCCGCCCGCCGAACTGCGTCAGCGCCGAATCGGCCTTCAGCACGCCGGCCGTCAGATCGAGCAGCCAGGAGCCGATGACGCTGCCATGCCGCCAGACCTCGGCCACCTGGGCGATGTCGACGTCGAACTGGTAGTATTGCGGATTTTCCAGCGGGCTGGTTTCAGCGTCGGCCGTCCGCTGCCGCTTGCCGGCATTCGCCGACTTCAAGATGTTCATGCCCTCGGCATAGGCGGCCATGACGCCATATTCGATGCCGTTATGGACCATCTTGACGAAATGGCCGGCGCCGCTCGGCCCGCAGTGGAGATAGCCGAAAGGCGCGGTTCCGGCGTCCTTGGCGGGGACGGGCGAAGCGGCGTCGGCCCCCGGCGCCAGCGTTGCGAAGATCGGATCGAGATGCTGGACCGCGCTGTCGGGGCCGCCGATCATCAGGCAATAGCCGCGCTCGAGGCCCCAGACGCCGCCGCTGGTACCGACATCGACATAGCTCAGGCCTTTCAATGCCAGGCGCGCTGCATGATCGACGGCCTCATGATAATAGGAGTTGCCACCATCGATGATGATGTCGCCGGGCTCCATCAGGGCGGCCACCTGGTCGACGATCCGGCCGGTGATCGCCGCCGGCAGCATCAGCCAGGCGCTGCGCGGTTTCGCCAGCTTGCCGACGAACTCCTCCATCGAGGCGGCTCCAATCGCGCCGGCGGTCACAAGCGCGGCGACGCTCGCCGGGTTGATGTCGTAGACGACGCATTCGTGGCCATCGCGCAGCAGGCGCCGAACCATGTTGGCGCCCATCCTGCCCAGTCCCATCATTCCTATCTGCATGGTCACATCCTGCCTTACTTGAGGGATCGATGATCTAGTGGCTGTCCGGCATCGCCGATGCCGACAGAAAAGTCAGCATTCTCCCAACGGCCGGCATCGGACCAGAAGAATGTGAAGACAATGCTATTGCCCGGCGCGAGTTCGGCAACCGGCAACTCCGCGAGATGGATGCCGAAAACGTTCGCGGCGGTCTCGCTGTCATGGGCGGTTGCCCAATTGTCGCTGCTCCAATGGATCACCGCCCGGGCCAGAAGTTCGATGCGCAGCTCCTTGCCGGCGGGGATGGTACGGATCTTGTGGTTGAAACGCCATGCCCTGAGGCGCGACACCGTCCTGCCCTCGATGTAGCGCTTGACGCCTTGCGGCGGCATGTCGAACACGGTGCCGTCGCGCAGCGAACGCAGCAGCTTGATGTGCTCGGAATGCGCCCAGACCAGCGGCTTGGCACTGCCGGAGGGGCCGCCATGCCGCAATTCGCGCTCCGGCATGTCGAGACCATCCCAGATCTGCTCCGGCAGCAGGCCGCCCGGCCCGGCAGAGTTCTCGAACGTCCCGAGCAGGCTTGCCGCTTTGTCCGTGCGCCCTGCCGCCAGCTCGTAATGGGCGCGCTCGCCGACCAGCAGCGGCCAGGGCCGACCCTGGCCGCTGCCGTCGAAAGGTGCGCCGTCGGCATGCTCGCCGTAGCCGTCGCCGTTGTAGCGGTACCAGAGCGGCCCCTGCGGCAGCTCGCAGCGCAATTGCGCGTCGATGACCTTGAGCGTGTCGAGGATGCGCGGATCGTCGGCCGCCCGCAGGCCAAAGCGGACCAGCGCCAGCGCATCCGGGCTGACAATCGCTTCGGCCGGCCGGTCCGTGTCGCCGGGCGGCCGGTTCTTGATCGGCACAAAGCCGCCGTTCGGCGATGCCGCGCCGGCCGTGTCCGGCGGCGCGATGCGGACATAGTAGCCTTCGACGCCGGCTTCGTCGCATGACGAGCTGCCGGCGACGTAGGTCCAGCGCTCGATCTGATCGTTCCAGATATCGGCGGTTTCGCGCAGATAGTTTGCCGGCTCTGTTTTACCGGCGGCATCGAACATGTCCGCAGCCGCAAGCAACGCGGCGATCTCGACGGCAAGCGTGAACGGGCTGTAGCCGGCGTCTTCCTCCCAGCGGTCCTCGCCGGTGAGGGGGCCGTTGCGCACGACATAGGCGGCCGCGCGCTCGATCATCGGCATGAACGAAGAGAGTACCGCAGGCGGCAAATGCCCGGCGCGGCGCAGCGCGTCGGCGAGCAGCAGCGGGAAGGCGCATTCGTCCATCTGGATGCCCGGCCAATAGGCCGACCCGTCGAGCCAGGCGTTCTGCGGCCAATGGCCGTCCGGCTGCTGGATCGAGCGCAGATAGACAAGGATGCGCAAGGCTTCGGCCGGGTCGCCGGCGGCGAGGAACCCGCCGGCGGTTTCGACCAGATCGCGCGGCCAGACCAGGTGATAGCCGCCGAGATCGTCGTCGCCCTTGCTGAAGCCCCACGGGATCGACAGGCTGGCGACGGCTGCTCCGGCGGACGACCGGTGTGTCGCCAGAACCGCCGTGCTGAGGCGGTAGCTGTTGAGGCCGGATGCCGCGTGCCGGTCCAGCGGCAGCAATCCGGCCTGCCATTGGCGCCATTTCTCGGCGTAGGATCTGGCCGCGGGCTCAAAACCTTGCTTCAGGCTGGCGAAAGCAGTTTCCGCCGCCTCTTGCGGCGTCGTTCCAAAACCGAGTGCCAGCAAGGCCCTGGGGTTCGCGTTCGAAAAACCAATCTCGCCGGTCAGCGCGACATTGCCGTCCTCGGCCCTGCGGCAGGCCGGATCGAGCTGGCCGTGCTGACGAAGCTGCTGCCAGCCATCGGAGGCGCCGACATAACCGGCCGAGCATGCTTTCCACGGCAGCGACGAGGCCAGCGCCAGGCAGACGCCGCGTCCCGATGCAAACAGGACAGGATTCCGGTCATGGTCATCGATCCAGGCGGTATTGCCCATCCCGGCGTTGACGAGGTGCGGCGCCAGCAGCGCGTAGACGCCGTAGTCGGCGGCCGCGCCTTTGAGCGACGTGAACGTGATCTCCTGCAGCAAGGCGGGACGTTCCGGATCGGTCAGGATGCGCTTTTCGATCCGGTAGGTTCCATCGGCCGCGGTGTTGATCAACCGGTAAGCAGGCGCCCCGTCCTCGAGCGGTTCGATGCTGTGCTCGGCGTCGCGCTTTTCTTCGGAGAAATAGCCGTCGGGTCCGGTGACGATCAGCCCCAGATCGCGGGTGCAGGCGCTGTCGAGGCGCGGATAGTAGATCTCGTTGAGGATACCGTGGCTGATGGTGAACCAGATCGGGCATGCCGGCGAAAGCGCGGTGCCGACGCCGCTCTTGGCGCTTGACGTCCAGCGCGCCGGAATGCCGGGTGCGCCCGGGGCAAGGTTCGCAGCCATTCAATCGGTCTCCAGTGCCATCCCTAGACCAGGAGCCGAACCCGTTTCAATGATTGCACCGCAAGTTGATCGTCAAACCGTCACCGATCACTGTTGACAAGTGTCCGCATCTAAAATTGTCTGACAAAATTGCAACGAGGGCTGCCGTCAGCAGCCGACAACGACGACTAACCTATGGGAGGACTATGACATGAAGAAGCTACTCGTCTTGAGTGCCCTTGCGGCGATGCTCGCCTCGGGCACCGCGCTTGCCGATACCAGCGGCAAGAAGATCGCCTTCTCCAACAATTATGCCGGCAATTCGTGGCGGCAGGCGATGCTCGACAGCTACGCCATCGTCACCAAGAAGGCAGTCGCCGACAAGGTGGTCGGCGCCGCCGACGTCTTCACGACGGCCGACAAGGAAGTGCCGACCCAGGCAGCCCAAGTGCAGAACCTGATCCTGCAGGGCTATGATGCGATCGTCATCAACGCGGCGTCGCCGGATGCCCTCAACGGCGCCATCAAGCAGGCCTGCGACGCCGGCATCGTCGTCGTGTCCTTCGACGGCATCGTCACCGAACCCTGCGCCTACCGCGTCGTCGTTGACTTCAAGGACATGGGCAAGCAGGAAGTCGAGCAGATGGCCAAGTTCCAGCCCAAGGGCGGCAATCTCCTGGAAATCCGCGGCTTGGCCGGCACCTCGATCGACGACGCCATCCATGCCGGTATTCTTGAAGGCGTCGCTGCCCATCCCGAGTTCAAGATCGTCGGCTCGGTGACCGGCGACTGGGACCAGACAACGGCACAGAAGGCGGTCGCGACGATCCTGCCGTCGCTGCCGGATGTGATCGGCGTCGTCGACCAGGGCGGTGACGGCTATGGCGCGGCGCAGGCCTTCGCCGCCGCCGGCAAGCCGCGTCCGACCATCATCATGGGCAATCGCCAGGATGAATTGCAGTGGTGGAAGGAGCAGAAGGAAAAGGACGGCTATCAGACCTGGTCGGCTTCGATTGCGCCGGGAGTATCGTCGCTGGCCTTCTGGGTGGCGCAGCAGGTGCTCGACGGCCGCACCGACATCCCGCACGACCTCCTGGTGCCGTACCTTGCCTTCACCCAGGACGATTTCGAGGCCGCGCTGCCGAAAATCCCCAAGGGTGGCGTCGCCAGCCACGAATACACGCAGGAAGACGCCATCGCGGCGATCAAGGCCAACATCAAGTGAGCATGGCACGATTGTCGCCGGCACGGCCAACCGGGTATCGTTGAGGGATGCCCGAGGCCAATGCAGACATCATCAGGCTGGACGGCGCCGAAAAACATTTCGGCGCCGCCAATATGGACATCATCAGACTGGGCGGAGCCGAAAAACATTTCGGCGCCGTCCGGGCGCTCGCCGGTGTCGATTTCAGCGTTCGGGCGGGAGAATGCGTCGGTCTCGTCGGCCATAATGGTGCCGGAAAATCGACGCTCATGCATATGGTGGCGGGCACGCTCACCCCCGATGGCGGGCAGATCGCGGTCCGCGGCCGCGTCGAGGCAAGTTATTCCGTGTCGCGCGCGCAGCAGCTCGGCATACGCTGCGTGTTCCAGGAACTGTCGCTCTGCCCGAACCTCAGCGTCGCCGAGAACACGCGGATCAACCACGCGTCGCTGCAGGGCTTCGGCTGGCGGCGCAACGCGGCCGATCTCATCGCCGCCAAGCTCGACGAGATCTTCCCCGGCCACAGCATCTCGGCATCCGACATCGTCCGTGATCTCGCCATCACCAGCCGGCAGATGGTGGAGGTGGCGCGCGCCTTCACAGTCACGCAGGAGCCGCTCGAACTGGTCATCCTCGACGAGCCGACATCCTCGCTCGACGCGCATACCGCCGGCCAGCTGCTGGCTTTCGTCCGCCGCTTCGTCGCCGCCGGCAAGAGCTGCATCCTGATCTCGCATGTGCTGGGCGAAGTGCTCGGAAATGCCGACCGCATCGTGGTGATGCGCGACGGCAAGGTCGTCGCCGCCGGGCAGGCCGATGCCTTCGACCGCGACAGGCTGGTAACGGCGATGGGCGGGGCGGCGGCGCGCGAGAAGGCCGCGGCCGAGATTGCGACCGGCAAGCCGCAGCCCGGTCCGCTGCGGGTCCGGGCGCGTCCGGCGCGACAGCAGGACGGCAACGAGCTTGTCGCCCGTGCCGGTGAGATCATCGGCCTTGCCGGACTTGCCGGGCATGGGCAGACCGATCTTTTGCTGGCGATCTTTGCCGCGGCTTCCCGCGCCAAAACCGGCATCGAGGTCACCGCGCCGGTGGCGCTGGTTGCCGGCGACCGCCAGTCGGACGGTATTTTTCCGCAATGGTCGATCGCCGAGAACATCGGCATCCGTTCGCTGGCGCGATTGCGCAACGGCCTGCTGATCTCGCCGCAGCGCGAAGCCGAGCTCGCCGAACGGTGGCAGAGGAAGATCGGCATCCGCACGCCCGATATGAACAATAACATCTTCTCGCTGTCCGGCGGCAACCAGCAGAAGGCGCTGTTCGCGCGGGCGCTTGGCTCCGATGCCAAGATCGTGCTGATGGACGATCCGATGCGCGGCGTCGATATCGGCACCAAGCTCGAAGTCTACGACCTCGTGCGCGAAGAGGCTCGCCATGGCCGCACTTTCCTCTGGTACACCACCGAAACCGAAGAGCTCGACAATTGCGACCACATCTATGTGTTCAAGAACGGCCGGATCGTCGCCAACCTTCGTCGCGACGAACTGACGGAGGAAAAGATCATCCAGTCCTCGTTCGGCGACGCGGCGTAAGATGACAGCGGCATCCATCGAGAACGGGCTCAAATCTTCGGCGCGCGCCACGGGGCGGGCGCGCATGCTGCGCAGCCTGCTGCCGGCACTGTCGCTGGCGCTGGTGCTCATCGCCATCGCCTGGCTCAACCCGCGCGCCATCAGCTATTTCGGCTTCAGCCTGATGCTCAATCTGGCGATCCCGATCGCGCTGGCGACGATCGCGCAGATGTTCGTCATCGCCGGCAACGAGCTCGACTTGTCGATCGGCACCTTTGTCGGCTTCGTCGGCTGTGTCACGGCGACATGGCTGAAGGACGCGCCGCTGCTCGGCGTCGTGATCCTCCTGGGATCGATCGGCGTCTACGCGCTGCTCGGTGCGCTGATCCATCTGCGCAACCTGCCCTCGATCGTGGTGACGCTCGGCATGAGCTTCGTCTGGCAGGGCCTGGCCATCCTGATCCTGCCGAAGCCCGGCGGCAAGGCGCCGGACTGGCTGCTGGCGCTCGTGGCTTTCAAGCCACCCTTCATTCCGTTCCCGATCATCGCGGCATTGCTGATCGCGGCCGTCGTCCACTTTGGCCTGATGCGCACCTCCTATGGCGTTATCCTGCGCGGATCGGGCGGCAATTCAGCCGCACTGAAGCGCGCCGGCTGGTCGCTGCTCCGCACCAAGATCGCGCTGTTTGCGCTGACCGGCCTGTTCGGCGTTTTGTCCGGCATGGCGCTGATCGGCATCACCACCTCGGCCGATGCCAATATCGGCAATGGCTATACGCTGCTTTCGATCGCCGGCGTCATCCTCGGCGGCGGCGAGTTCGTCGGCGGCCGGGTGTCACCGATGGGCGCCGTCATCGGTGCGCTGACGCTGGCGCTGGCCGCCTCGCCGCTTTTGACCTTCATGCACATTCCGCCCGACTGGCAGGTCGCCGCCAACGGCGCCATCCTGATCATCGTGCTGGCAGCGCGGGTGCTGATCAGCCGCAGGGACAGGTGAGCATGGCCTCGCTGCGGACGCTGCTCGCCAGACCCTGGATCTGGTCGTTCTTCGGAGCGCTGCTGGTGTGGCTGGCGACGATCGCCTTCACCGGCGGCTATGGCGGCGGCGGCATGATCACGGCGGCGCTGTCGCTCGCCGTCTTCACCGTCATCGTCGGCGTCGGGCAGATGTTCGTCATCACGCTCGGGCCAGGCAATGTCGACCTGTCGCTGCCGGCCAATATCGGCCTTGCCAGTGCCGTCGCGATGAAGGTCATGGACGGCAATGATGCGATGATCGCGGTCGGGCTGCTGGCCGCACTTGCCTGCGGCATGGCGATCGGCGCCGTCAACTACCTCCTGATATGGGCGCTGCGCATTCCGCCGATCATCGCGACGCTGTCGGCCAGCTTCGTTATCCAGTCGGTCGATATCAGCTATGGGCGCGGCTTGCAGATCAAGCCGCCGCCGGGCTTTGCCGATTTCACCAATTGGCAGGTCTTCGGCATCCCGGTGCTGGCGATCCTCACCGTGCTGTTCACCATCGGCGCCGGCATCGTGCTGCAGCGCATGATCTACGGCCGCTCGGTGCTGGCGATCGGCCAGAACATCCGCGCCGCCTGGCTGGCAGGCGTCAATGTCGGCCGCACCCGCTTCCTCACCTACACGCTGTCGGGCGCGCTCGGCGGCCTCGACGGTGCATTGCTCGCCGGCTATTTCCGCGGCGCCAATGTCGATATCGGCAATGAGTATCTGCTGGCCTCGATCGCGGTCGTCGTTATCGGCGGCACGTCGGTGGCGGGCGGCAAGGCCAATGTGCCGGGGGTCTGGGGCGCGGCGCTGTTCCTCGTGCTGCTGTTGACTATGCTCAACACGTTCGGCGTAAGCGTCGGCGTCCGCCTGGTGCTGACGGGGCTGATCATCGTCGGCGTCATCACCGCGGCCGGCGGGCAGAAAGCGTTGCGCTGAGGCAAGGACACCCGGTGGCGAGAGGATATCGATCCGGCCCGCAAAACATGTGGTTCCCATCCGCATGCCAGCGCTGTAAATCCGTCGCGCTACCGGCCAACATCATTGTATGAGGTTTGCGTGTCCGATTTCGTCAGCACCAAAAGGCATGGCAACGTCGCGCTGGTGACCATCGACAATCCGCCGGTCAACGCACTGAGCTTCCACGTGCGCGAGCCGCTGATGCAGGCGCTTGTTTCCCTGCGGGACGAGCCGTCGGTGGCAGCCATCGTGATGGCCTGCGCAGGGCGCACCTTCGTCGCCGGCGCCGAGATCACCGAGTTCGGCAAACCGGCGCAGCAGCCGGATCTGCGCGTCATTGTCGCCGTGCTGGAAACTATCGCCAAGCCGACGATCGCCGCCATTCATGGCACTGCGCTCGGCGGCGGACTGGAACTGGCGCTCGGCTGCCATTTCCGTATTGCCGACCGAACGGCAAGGCTCGGCCTGCCGGAAGTCAAGCTCGGCCTGCTGCCGGGCGGCGGCGGCACGGTTCGCCTGCCGCGCTTGGTTGGTCCGCTGAAGGCACTCAGCATGATCGCTTCGGGAACGCCGATCGGTGCGGCCGAGGCGCTCGCCGCCGGTCTGGTCGATGCGGTCTTCGATGGCGCCCTGACGGCGCAAGCGGTGAGTTTCGCCAGCGAACCGGCCGCGAGCGGCGGTCCGTTCACACCGGTGCGCGCCCGCAATGATCGCCTCGACCGGGCCG
>NZ_JAMYSE010000116.1:0-19165 GCF_040321795.1 Mesorhizobium sp. M0244
CCCCCCCCCCCCACCCCCCCTTGCCTGGTTGGGGGGGGGGGCCGGTTGGTAAAAACCGCCCGGGGGGGGGGGCGGGCGGCCCCCCACAACCCCCCCCCCCCCGCAAGGGAGGAAAACATGGCAAAGGTCCCGGTTCAGTTCACGCTCAATGGCGCCGAAAAGGCCGAATTCATCGACAGCGGCACGACACTGCTTCATGCGTTACGCGACAAGATCGGCGATACCTCGCCGAAGGGCGGCTGCCACCAGGGCACTTGCGGCGCCTGCTCCGTCATCATCGACAGCGAGCTCCGGCTATCCTGCCTGACACTGGCCGAGACCTGCAACGGTGCTGCCATCACCACGACATCAGGCCTTTCGGAAGGCGGCGTTCTGCATCCGCTGCAGCGCGCCTTCCTCGATGCGTTCGCCACGCAATGCGGCTTCTGCACGCCAGGCATGATCATGGCGGCCAAGGTGCTGCTCGACCACACGCCGGAGCCCAGCCGCGACGAGGTGGTCGAGGCGCTGTCCGGCAACATCTGCCGCTGCACCGGCTACGAGCCTATCATCCAGGCGGTGTTGACCGCCGCGCGGTCCAATTCGCAGAACGCGGCTTGAGGGAGTCAGGAAAATGGAACTCCGCAAAAGCTATTTCGCCGACCAGCGCAAGGACGATCTGCATGAGATCGGCCAACCGCGGCCACGTTCGGATTCACCTGGCCATGTCACCGGCAAGACGGCCTATTTCGCCGATCGCAATTTTCCCGGCATGCTGCATCTGAAGATGGTTCGCAGCCCGCACCATCATGCGCGCATCCGCAGCATCGACACGTCCGAAGCGGAAAAGCACCCGGGCGTCGTCAAGGTGCTGACCGCCAAGGACGTGCCGCACAATGTCTACACCATCCTGATCCTGATCCAGATCGGGCCGGAGGACGAGACGGTGCTGGCCGACGGCAAGGTGCGCTGGAAGGGCGAGGCGGTGGTGGCGGTGCTGGCCGAAACCGAGCGCGCCGCACAGGAGGCCGCCGCCAAGGTCAAGGTCGACTACGAGGTGCTGCCGGCCGTGTTCGACATGGAGGAAGCGCTGAAGCCCGGCGCGCCGATAGTGAACGAATATCACGGCCAGAACTATTACCTCTATGACAGCGGCGAATGCCGCAAGGTGCGCTTCGGCGATGTCGAGGCAGGCTTCGCCGGGGCCGACCACGTGCTCGAACAGACCTATCAATCGTCGCCGATCGAGCATGCGCCGACCGAGACGACCGGCTGCATCGTCGCGCCCGAGGGCAATGACCGCTTCACCTGCTACACCAACACGCAGGCGATGTTCTTCACCCTCGACAACGCCTCGATCATCCTGCAGATGCCCGGCAACAAACTGCATTTTGTCGGCGGCACCGTCGGCGGCGGTTTTGGCGGCAAGGTCGATGTCATCGTTGAGCCAATCGCCATCCTCGGCGCCAAACTAACCGGGCGCCCGGTTTGTTTCATCTACAGCCGCGAGGAGGAGATGCAGATTTCCTCGCCGCGCGCGGCGGAAAAAGTCGTCATCAAGGATGGCGTCATGAAGGACGGTCGCATCGTCGCGCGGAAAGTGACCGGCTACACCGATGCCGGCGCCTATTCGCGCCATTCGCCCTATGGCGCACAGAAGGGCGCCGGCCATTATCCCGGGCCGTATACGATCCCGAATGTCTGGATCGACACCTACTGTGTCTACACCAACCGCACCCCCTCCTCCGCCATGCGCGGCTTCGGCGTCACCATCGGCGATTTCGCGCTTGAAGTGCAAATGGACAAGCTCGCCCGGCTGATCGGCATGGACCCGCTCGAATTCCGCTTCGTCAACGCCTATCGCGACGGCGACATGAAGGCGCATCGCCAGCCGACCGAGGGTGCGGCGCTGATCGAGTGCATGCAGGAAGCCTCGCGCGCCGCCAACTGGCCGGTGGCGGAAAAATACCTCTCCATGTCGTCTTACGCGAAGGGAGCTTGAGATGGCGATCAGGCGCGGACGCGGCGTCGCCGCAATCAACTACCCGACCGGCATGAATCTCGGCGGCGACCCGACCCAGGCGCTGGTGCATTCGACGCCGACCGGCAATTTCATGGTCACGCTGTCCAGTGTCGATCTCGGCCAAGGCATGAAGCAGATCATGGCGCAGATCTGCGCCGAGACGATCGGCGTGCCGACCGATCGCGTCGTCGTCGACACCGCCGACACCGACACCGGCCCGCACTGCATGGGCACCTTCGCCTCGCGCGGCACCCACCGCGCCGGCAACGCCGTCATCCAGGCCGCCAGGGAAGCCCGCCAGGTGATGCTCGAAGTGGCGGCCGAGGAGCTGGAAGTCAATGCGTCCGACCTTGAGACCGACGGCCAGGGCAACATCCTGGTCAAGGGCGCGCCGCAGAAATCGATCTCGATCTTCGATGTCGCGCTGTCGGCGCATTTCAAGCGCGGCCGCTCGATTTCCGGCCGCGGCATGTTTTTGATCCCACGCTCGTACCCGGAGAAGGAGACCGGCGCGATGAAGCCGTCGACCTGCTATGCGCATGCCTGCACGGTGGCCGAGGTCGAGGTCGACGACGAGACCGGCGAGGTCACCGTGCTGACGGTGAAGAACGTGTTTGAGATCGGCCGTGCGCTGAACCCGAAAATGGTTGAACAGCAGCTCGTCGGCGGTTCATGGATGGGCATCAGCCATGCGCTCTACGAAACGACCGAACCCTATTATCCCAACCGCGACCATGGCGGCACCGATTTCAACCAGTATCTGATGCCGGGGCCGGGCGATCTTGCCGAAACCGAGATCATCGTGCTGGAACGGCCCTCGGCGGACGGGCCGTATGGCGCCAAGGGGCCGGGCGAGATGTGCGCCAACCCGCAGATCCCGGCGGTGGCCAACGCCGTCTTCGACGCGGTCGGCGTGCGCATCGATACGCTGCCGATCACGCCGGAACGCATCCTGCGGGCGCTGAAGGCGCAAGCATCGAACTGAGTGTTGGAAATGCCCAAGAGAAGTGCCGAGACAGTCGCGACCTCGCCGGAGGCGGTCGCGTCGCGCCTCGCCGCCTCGCGCTATCTGGCCGATGAAAGCCTGGCGACCGCTATCTTCCTGGCGATAAGGCTGGGCAAGCCGCTGCTGCTCGAAGGCGCGCCCGGCGTCGGCAAGACCGAGGCCGCAAAAGCGATAGCTGACGTTCTCGGGCGCGATCTGGTTCGGCTGCAATGCTATGAGGGCATCGACGCAGCACATGCGCTCTACGAATGGAACTACCAGCGCCAGCTGCTCGCCATCCGCCATGCCGGCGAGCACGAGATCGACATCTACGACGACCGCTTTCTGATCGCGCGGCCGCTGCTGCAGGTGCTGAAGGCGCCGGAAAAGCGCGTGCTGCTTGTCGACGAAATCGACCGTTCCGATCATGAATTCGAAGCGCTGCTGCTGGAGTTCCTGTCCGATTTCCAGATCAGCATTCCCGAGCGAGGCACCATTCGCGCGACGGCGCAGCCGATCGTCATCCTGACTTCGAACCGCACCCGTGAGCTGGCGGAAGCGCTGCGGCGTCGCTGCGTCTATCACTGGATCAGCTATCCCGATGCCGGGCGCGAGGCCGAGATCATCAGGCTGCGCGCGGGCGACGGCGCCAAGGCCACGGCGCGCGCCGGGGCCTCTGCCGTCCGCGACATCCGCGCCCGCCCGCTGGCCAAGCCGCCCGGCATCGCCGAGGCGGTCGAATGGGCCAATGCCGCCACCATCCTCGAAAAGGGCGGCAGCCCGTGGCCGGAAGCGTTTCGCCGCGCCATCGGCGTGCTGATCAAGGACGAGGAGGACCTTTCCTGCATCGCGCCCGAGCTCGGCAAAATTGTCGAGGAGGCGCTGGCGTGAGTGCCGCAGCCCTGCCTCAAGGGGCGAGGCCCTTCCTCGGCTTCGGCCGGCTGCTGCGCCGCTACGGCTTCCCGGTGGCGCCCGAGCAGGTGTCCGGTTTCATGCAGGCGGTGACGCTGCTTGGGCCGCGCTCAATGAGCGACATCCATGAGGCGGCCCTTGCCATGCTGGCGCCACCGCCCGACCGCCGCGACGAATTCGAGGCGTATTTCCAAAGCCATTTCTATGGAAGCAGCGCGGTCCTGGCCGAAGGCGACAGCGACGAGGAAACCCGGATCAAGGACGATGGCGGATCGAGCGAACAGGAAATCAAAGTGATCCGCCAGGAGGAAGGCGGCGAACTGTCTTCGGCCAGCGAACAGTTGAGCGTCCGCGAGTTCCAGCGCGACAGCGACGGGCTTGCCGCCTTCCGCCGCAAGCTCGCAACCGCTTTGCCCGCCCGCCGCTCCTTCCGCACGGTGCGCACGCATTTGCGCGGCAAGCTCGATCTGCGCCGTTCGCTTAGGGAGATCGTCAGTGCCGACGGCGATGTGCCGTCGCCGCTGCTGCGCAGGCGGCAGAGCGTGCCGCGCAAACTTCTCATTCTGATCGACGTGTCCGGCTCGATGAAACTCTACACCGCCGACTACCTCAAGCTGGTGCATGCGGCCGTGCAAGGCGCCGACCGAGCGGAGGTATTCACTTTCGGCACACGGCTGACCCGCATCACCTCGGCGCTGCGCATTCGCGACCGCGACCAGGCGCTCGCCCGCGTGGCCGCGCAGGTCGACGACTGGGACGGCGGCACCCGCATGGGGCCGACGCTGCTCGCCTTCCTCTCAGTACCGCGCTTTTCGGCATTTGCACGCGGGGCGGCGATCGTCATCCTGTCGGATGCGCTGGAGCGTGGCGACCATGCCGAGCTGGAGATGGCGATGCGCCGGCTGAGCGCCCGCGCCTATCGGCTTTCGCTGGCAACGCCATTGGCCGGCGATCCGCGTTTCCAGCCGGCCACGGCAGCACTTCGCGCCATCCTGCCGGTGCTCGACGATCTGGTCGACGGCTCGTCGATCGCCGGCCTCACCGATTTCATCCTGTCGCTCGCCCGCCCTGCCCCGGCGGCCGCGGCAATCTGGACGAGGGTTTCATGATGCAGAAGGCGATCGACGCGCATTTCCACATCTGGCGCCGAGAGGACCAGCCCTGGCTGCGCGGGCCGATGGTGCCGCGCATCTTTGGCCCTTACGAGCCGATCCGCCGCGACTATCCGATCGAGGAATTCCTCGCCGACCAGCAAGGCTCGGGCGTCGAGAAGGCGGTCTATGTGCAGACCAACTGGGCGAAGGAGGATTTCGAGAACGAGGTCGCCTTCCTGCAGAAGACCGCGGAAGAAACCGGCTGGCCGCACGCCATCGTCGGCTATGCCGACATGACGGTGGACGACGTGCGTCACCAGATCGACCGGCTGATCAAGTATCCGCTGCTGCGCGGCGTGCGCATGCAGCTGCACTGGCACGAAACGCCGGCCTTCCGCTTTGCCCCGTCCGCCGATCAGGTCATCGACCCGAAGGTGCGGGCCAACGTGGCGCGGCTGAAGGACTATGGCCTGTCCTTCGACCTGCAGCTTTTCCCGGCCCAGATGAGAGACGGGTTGACGCTGGTCGGCGACAATCCGGAGACCAATTTCATCCTCACCCATGCCGGCATGCTGACCGACATGGAGCGGGAGACCACAGAGGCCTGGAAGGCCGGTCTGCGCACGCTGTCGGCGGCGCCCAACCTCTATGCAAAACTGTCCGGCCTCGGCACCTTCGTCCACCGCAACGATCCGGCGCTGATCGCCTATATCGTCGACAACGCGATCGACATCCTCGGCAGCGATCATCTGATGTTCGGCTCGAACTTCCCGATCGAGAAGTTGTGGACCAGCCATTCCGAGCTGATCAAGGCGCACCGGGAAGCGGTGGCGAAACACGGCGCGGCGGCCGAGGCGGATATTTTCTGGAACACGGCGGAGAAGGTATATCGGCCGGCGTGAGACGCGCAGACCTCCCCTTCTCCCCCTGTGGGACAAGGTGGATCGGCGCGAAGCGCCGAGACGGAAGGAACGCGACGGAGGAAATATGAAGCAATTTAAGCACTTACGCTTCAATGTTGCGATCCTTCCGGCACCCCTCATCCGACCGAGCTTCGCTCGGCCACCTTCTCCCACAAGGGGAGAAGGGAAGGCGCCGCGTCTCGCCTCGCCTCACCTCACCTCAAACTCTGGATCGACCGGAACCTGCATCGCCGTCACCAAATGATTGGTCTGCCCGGCCAGCCCGATGATCGCCACCAGTTCGCCATGCTGCGCGTCGGTCATGCCCTTGGCGCGGGCCGCCGCCGTGTGGGAATGGACGCAATAGGAGCAGCCATTGGCGGTCGAGACCGCGATGTAGATCATCTCCTTGGTCAGCGGGTCGATGA
Source organism: Mesorhizobium sp. M0244 (assembly GCF_040321795.1). Taxonomy (NCBI): domain Bacteria; kingdom Pseudomonadati; phylum Pseudomonadota; class Alphaproteobacteria; order Hyphomicrobiales; family Phyllobacteriaceae; genus Mesorhizobium; species Mesorhizobium sp. M0244. Next base: position 6,324 of record NZ_JAMYSE010000116.1, read on the forward strand.
CGCTGTCCGCGATCATCACTACCTTCAGCTGTTCCCAGATCCGCTTCAGCGCTGGGGGATCATTGGCCAGCCCACGCCAGAAATTGTTGACGAAATCGGATTTGCGCGTCGCACGGATGTCGTCGAACACCGCCTTGACCGCCGGGATTTTTTCCACCTCGGCATCGCTCAGAAGTCTTGTGGTGGCCATGGCATTTCCTTTCGCTTGATCGTCGTGTGAATTGAATCAGGCCTTGAGCAATCGCTGCCAATCCATTCGCTGATTCACTTTTCCGGCGGCGACGTAGAGATTCAGGTCAGGCCGAGTCGAAAATGGTGGATTCCGAGAACCGGAGCGGAGCGTACTTTTCGTACGTGAGCACCGGAAGCGCAGGAAGCCGCCATTTGCAGGCCGGCCTCAGCTGAATCTAGTGAACCGCCGCATACATGATCTTCTCCTCCGTCGCCTCGGCCGGCGAGAACTCCTCGACGATGCGGCCCTGCCGGCAGACCAGGATGCGGTCGGACAGGTTCATGATCTCAGGCAGGTAGGACGAGATGACGACGACTGCGAGGCCTTCATCGGCCAGCCGGTTGATGATCTGGTGGATCTCGGCAATCGCGCCGACATCGACGCCGCGCGTCGGCTCGTCGAAGATGACGATGCGCGGTTTCTGCACCAGTCCCTTGCCGATCACCACCTTTTGCTGGTTGCCGCCCGAGAGCTCGACCACGCGGGCATTGTCGTTGATCGCCTTGACATTCAGCGTCTTTGTCCATTCGGCCGAGAGCGTCCGCATCTCCTGCGCGTTGATCACCCAGCCCTTTTCCCGCCCTGCCGCCAAAAAGCCGCCGAACAGGTTCTCGGCGACGTCCATGGTCTCGAAAATCCCCTCGCTCTTGCGGTCTTCGGTGACATAAACGATGCCGTCCGCCACGGCCTCGCTGGGCACGAGATAGCGCACCGGCCGGTCGTCCAGCTCGATAGTGCCGCCGCGCAGGAAGTCGCGCTTGTAGATGCCGGAGACGATCTTGAACGTCTCGGTGCGGCCCGAGCCGATCAGTCCGAAGACGCCGGTGATCTGGCCCTCGAAGATCGAAAAGGAATTGTTGCGCACGACATTGCTCATCGAGATGTCCTGCACCGACAGCACTTTCTTGCCGGGCTTGCGCAGTTTCGTTTCGTCGCGCTGGCTGTAGAGCTGTCCCGAAAGCGTGCGCCCGACCATGGCGGCAACGATCCTGTCGCGATCGAAGGCGGCGGTATCGTCGGTGATCACCAGTTCACCGTCGCGCAGGATGGTGATGCGGTCGGCGATATCAAGCGCCTCTTCGAGCGCATGACTGATGAAGACGATCGACACACCCCTTCCCTTGAGCCGGCGGATCAGTGCGAAGAAGTGCCGCTTTTCCTCTGGTGTCAGCGTCGCTGTCGGCTCGTCGAAGATGATGATCTCGGCATTGTGGTGGACGGCGCGCGCGATCTCGACCATCTGCCGCTTGGCCGCACCCAGCGTCGCCACAATGGCGTTCGGATCGACGGGAAAGTTCAGCGATTGCAGGAACTGCTGCGCCGAAATGTAGGTGCCGCGCAGTCGGTTGAGAAAGCTTTCGGTACCCAGATAAAGGTTCTGCGCCACCGTCATCGACGGCACCAGGCTGGTCTCCTGGAACACCATGGCGATGCCGGCTTGAAGTGCCGCATGCGGCGAGGCGTAGGCGATCTCCTGGCCCTTGTGGAACATCTTTCCCGATGTCGCGTCGACGACGCCGGCGATGATCTTGGTCAGCGTCGATTTTCCCGCACCATTCTCGCCGAGCAGCGCGTGGATCTCGCCCTTGCGCAGCTCGAAGCTGACACTCTTCACCGCGGGCACACCGCGATAGGTCTTGGTCACGTTCTCCAGGCGGACGATCGGCTCCATCAGCGATGCCCTCCTGAAGCCAGATCGATGGCCAGCAGGCAATCGCCGCCTTTCGAAGCGATGAACAGACGACCGTCCCGTTCCATCGCGCTGCAAATGCCGTGGCGCGTGCCGTTGGCGCGGCTGTGCAAACTGTGCTGCGGCTGCATGTCCCGGTCGAGCTTGACCACCAGCCCGTAGGAGCGGCTCGGCGACCACGGCTTGTGGATGCCCATGGTGCGGATGCCGCCGCATTGCAGCGGCTCGAGGAAGCTTCGGTTGGAGGCGAGCGCCGGCGCGATCCAGTGTTGCGGCGGCACTTGCGTCAGCATGTCGTTTCGATAGTGCGTTTCCTGCAGTACGAATTCGATCAGACGGTTGCGCGGCGCAAACAGCGTCAGCCAGGCGCCGCCATCGGCGGCAGGCGACAGCCGTGCGGGATAGCCGGGCAGATGCGCCAGCACCGTCGAGCGGCTGCCTGTCGCGCCATCGAAGCGGACAAGTTGATGGCGCCAGCTCTCGCTGACCAGCACATCCTTGCCGGCAGGATGCAGCCCATAAGGAAAGGCGATGTCGCCGGCGACCTTGCGGAATTCGCTGCCCGCCGGTTCACGCTTCCACAGCGAACCCGATGCCCCCTTCTTCATCAGGTCGGCAGCCCATTCCGACGGCGCATGTTCGGCCGAGCCATTGGCCAGCCAAAGTGCGCCATCTGCCGCATAGGCGAGTGCTGTAATGCAGCGGATCTCTGCCGGCAGGGGAGCCTCCTTGCCGGCAATCAAAAGCTTGCCGCTTTCGAGCCCCACGGTCAGTTCGCCGGCGGGCGAAAGCGCAAGCGCGGTAACGCGCGAGGGAAATGTCTCAACCATCGTTGGCGCGCCAGCGGCGGCGGCCGTGTAGACGGCATTGCCGCTGGAGGCCATCAACCGGCCGTCGGCGACCAGCAGATTGTCGGGCTCGGTCAGATCGGCAAAATCCGGCGCATCGTCCAGCAGCGTATTCGGCCTGAAGGCACCGTCAAGCGGCGGGATTGTCACCGCCTTGCCGCGAAAGATGTCGAGGATCGGGTCCAGCATCATGGCTTGGCACCCCAATAGGAAGCGGGGCTGGTCCAGTTCGGATCGGCGCCGGCAATCCTGTAGCGGCCGATGCGGTTGTTCAGGATACCGCCGACGAAGAGATAGCCCTTGTGCTCGCGCATCGAGGTCACCATCGGATGCGTGGCGCCCGACAGGTCGCCCATCGCTTCGACGATGCCGCCCGTCTCGTTGAATTTCACCACACCTCCGGTGTTGATGTTGGGGAACAGCCATTCGTCCTGCGGCAACCGGCGCGTCATGCGCTTGCGCATGTCTGGATGGCGCAGCGACAGGTCGAAGCTCGGCGTGCGCATGCCAAGCCAGGCCATCCAGTAATTGCCGTCGGAGGCACGGTTGATGTTGTCGGGGTAGCCAGGCATGTCGCGGATGACGCATTCAGCGGTGCCCGCCTTCGGCCCTTCCAACCAATAGCGGTGCACGCGGCAGGCCCAGCTTTCGGCAAAAAACAGCGACTTGCCGTCATGCGCCATGCACACCCCGTTGGTGTAGCGGTAGCCGTCGAGCAATGTCTTCGTCGAACCGTCCTTCGGGTCATAAACGAGCAGCCGCCCGGTGGCGCGGTTCTCGATCGAATCCAGCGCCCAGTCGTGCGCGTCATAGCGCTTGGTGGAGTCGGTGAAATAGATGCGGCCGTCCGGCGCGATATCGCAATCATTGGGATCGCGCAGCCGCGCATCGTCGACGATCGAGGTCCAGGAGCGCGACGTTTCCGCCGAAAGCCGCTTCACCTCCCGCTCCGGTGAGACCGAATAAAGCCCCATCGCGCCGACGCAGCTGATCAGATTGCCTGTTTTGTCGAAGGCCAGGCCGAGCGGAAAGCCGCCAATATGGGCAAAGACCTCGGAGCGTTTGTAATCCGGTGCGAAGCAACGGACGATCTCGCCATGCCTGGTGCCGCAATAGAGATGATCGTCGCGGTCGAGGATGACGTCTTCCGGCCCTTCCAGCTCGCCGAGCCCGATATGGTCAGCCTCCGAGAGCCGGTTGTCGAGTTCGAAAGGGGTGCCGGAGCCCGGTGCCGCCGACTGCGTTGCGCCCATCTTCAGATAGACCGGTGCGACGTAGACCTCGTCCAGCACCTTGTGTCGGTTCTTCAGCCAGCGAATGTCGATCGTGACCGCGACCGCCAGCATGATGCCCAGCACCATCTGGTTGGTGCCGGTGCCATAGCCCAGCCGAATCAGCCCGTTGGTCATCGTCAGCACGATGATCGCGCCCATCAGCCCCTTGATCACCGAACCGCGGCCGCCACCCAGACTGACGCCGCCGACGACCGCCGCCGTCAACGCCATGACCTCAAGGTTGAGGCCTGTGCCCGGCCCTGCCCCGCTCAGCCGGCAGGCAATAAGGAAGCCGCCGAGCGAGGCGCAGAAGCCGGAGAACACATAGGTCATGAACACGGTGCGGCGCACGCGGATACCGGCATTGTGGGCCGAGCGCCGCGACCCGCCTACCGCCTGCACATGCCAACCGGGCCGCGAGCGCGTCAGCGCGACGTGGGTGATGATGGCCAGGATAATCGCCGCCCACACCGCGACCGAGAGGCCCCAGAAGGTATCGTCGCCGATGAAGTCCAGCACATCCGATGTGGCATTGGAAAGCTGGACGTCGGCGGCATAGGTGGTGACCAGTATGTCGAACAGCGCCCGGCCGAAAATGAAGGTGACCAATGTCGTCAGAAAAGCGCGCAGCCTGAAATAGCCGATCAGATAGCCATTGATCGCGCCGAACAGCAGGCCGGAGGCGATCGAGGCGGCCAGCGCCAGCCACACCGATTGTTCGAGGATGAAGAAGACAAAGACCGCGGAAAAACACGACAACGCGAAGATCGAGCCGACCGAAAGGTCGATGCCGCCGCCCAGCATGACCACCGTCATGCCGGTGACGACCAGCGAGAACTCGCCGAGCTGGCGGGTCGATTCCTGCAGCGACATCGGCTTGAAGAAGCCCGGAATGATCGAACCGAACGTCGCCAGCGTCGCCACCAGCGCCAGGAAAGGAATGGCGTTGTCGGTCCAGCGTTTGCTCAGTATCTCGCCGACGAGGTGGTCGGGCACGAGATTGTAGCGCCAGGACTGAAGGCGTTCGCGAAAGGACATCGGTTGCTGCTGCCACTCAAGAGAGAAAGAGGCGGCCGAACCCGGTCCGGCCACCTCGTCGATGCGTGCAACGGACCGCGGTTTACTTGGCCGCAGCTTGGGCTTGCAGTGCTTTCAAGTCCCAGCAGCTGTCTGGCTTGAGGTCGGCCTTGGTTGTCGCCTTCTCCAGCGTGTAGATGTAGGTGTGCGACGTGCCGGCCGGCTGGCCGCTCTGCAGCAGGAATTTGATGACGGCATTCATGTCGCCCGACTGGCGGGCAAGATCGGTCATCACCACCGCGCCATAGGTGCCGTCCTGCAACTTGTCGCAGTCGGCGGTCTTCTCACCACCGCCGGTGGTGACCAGGAACACCTTGCCGTCAAGCTTGGCGTCGCGGATCGCAGCCGAAGCACCGGTCGCGTCGCCGTCCCAGAAATCGATGATGGCGCAGATGTCGGGGTTCTGCTGCAGCATCGTCGTCGTCACATTGCGCGAGGTCGTCGCATCCCAGTTGGAGTCCGGCTTGGCCACGACCTTGAAGTCGGGGTTCTTGTCCAGGACCTTCATGATGCCGGCATATTGGTAGAGGCTCGACGAGTTGGCCTGGTCGCCCTGCACCAGCCCGATCTTCTTGGAGGAGTTCGGCCCACAACCCTTGATTGCCGCTTCGGCTTCGAGCTGGCCGAGCCGATCCCAGTCGCTGCCGACAAAGGCATCGGCCGGGAAGTTCGCCGGATTGTCGACCAGCAGGACATAGGTGCCGGCGGCCTGCGCCTTCTTCATCAGCTTGGCATAGGAGTTGAGGTCCGGCGAGTGGATGATCAGCACGTCCGGCCTGGTGTCCGACGAGATCGCGTCGGTTATCGCCTGCGCGCCCGCATCGACCACCCAGTTCGGATCGCGCGTTTCGAAGATGCCGCCCCAGGCCTCGACCTCCGTCTTCAGGAAATGCGCCCAGCCCTGTGCCAGGTCGAAGCCCATGGCCATCGGAACCAGCATCACGCGCTTGCCCTTGAGCGCTTGCGAATAGGCGGCCGGACCCGGATCCTCGGCGGCGAAGCTTGGCGCCACGAAGGCGGAGACAGCAAGCGCTGCCGCGGCAGCCATAAATGTCCCGATGATTCTCATGTCACATCCTCTGGTTTGGTTATTGTCGTTCGCGGCCGGCCCCCAACCGTCCGCCTCAGTCTAAATGTCGCCTTGCTGGGCGGTCTGCTCGTCGCGCGGATTGATGAAGCCGTCGACGATGATCGCCGCCAGCAGGATCGCCGCCTTGATCAGGTTCTGATAGAGCAGCGGAATGTCGATGATGGTCATGGCGTTGAGCAGGATTCCGATCAGCGCGGCACCGACCAGCACGTTGCGCACCCCGCCCCGCCCGCCCGACAGGCCGATGCCGCCGATCACCGCCACCAGCACGATGTCGTAGAGCAGCGTGGAGTTGACGATACGGGTGTTGATCGAATGCAGGCTCGCGGCAGTGAGCAAGCCGGCCACCAGCGAGACCAAGGCCGACAGCACATAGCGCAGCACCAGCATCGGGCGCACCGGAATGCCGATGTTGCGCGCCGCGACCGGATTGTCGCCGGCGAAATAGACGTAGCGGCCCCATTTGGTGTAGCGCAGGAACAGGAAAAAGGCGAAAGCCAGCCCGGCGAAGACAAAGACCTCGACCGGGATGTCGAGGAAGCGCAGCCCGCCCAAAAGCTCGACCCAATGGCCGGGCGGCACCGGCACGGCGTCCTGCGTGATCAGTTGCGAACGCACATAGCCGAAGACGAAGGACGCGGTCGCCAGCGTCACGAAGATCGCCGGGACCTCGGCGTAGGCGACCAGGATTCCGTTCAACAGCCCGATGGCGAGAACACCGGCGAGCACATAGGCGAAGGCCAGCCCGTCGGACGTCCCCGAATTCAGCAGTTGCAAATACCACGCGACCGACATGGCCATGATCGCCACCGCCGACAGATCGATGCCTCTGCCGATAATGACGACCGCCATGCCGAGGGCCAATATGCCCAGCACCGAGACCGAGCGCACGATGGCAACGAGATTGTTCGAGTTGATAAACCCGGGCAGCCCGATCGCAGCGGCAATGAACAGCACAACCGCGATGGCAAAGACAATGCCCTCCTGGTTCAGGCTTCTCCAGTTTAGCCAGCCGATCGCGTTCATTGCCCGCTTTCACCCGCGATGGCTACGCCCTGCTCCCTCTGCGGCCATCGGAACGAAAGCTAATCGGCTCAAGACCAATTCGTCAAATGAATCCGCGCATTGCAGGCCGGCTTGCGAGGAAATTCTGCTGTTGGGCGCATTGATTGGCGACGCCGGCGCAATGCCCGGAACTCAAGCACTTTTGCAATTGATCGTGCCGATCGAACCGCTGGCGAAGGTTCGCTCCAAGACGAGCGGAGCAAGCAGAATTTATGTCCGCGCTCGCCGCGGAGTTCCCGCGTCAAATCCGCAAAACATGGCCCGAGACCTCGGCGCCGGCGGCCTTCGGCAACGCCAGAAAGCGAAACGAGGCGACGAGCCCGATTGCGCCGATCACCAGGAAGGCAAGGCGGAAGTCGACGAGATCGAGCGCCGCCACGCCCCTGGCGATCTGCGACAGGTTGAGCAGTGCCGCCGCGACCGCTACGCCGAACAGCATCGCCACCTGCTGCAGCATACTGGACAGCGTTGCCGCCGAACTGCGCTGCGGCGAGGCCACGTCGGCGAAGGCCAGCGTGTTGAGCGCGGTGAACTGCATCGAACGCGACAGTCCGGCGATCAGCATCAGCACCACCACCAATGCTTGCGGCGTCTGGGGCGAAAGCGCTGCGCAAGCCATGATCGACAAAGAGGCGATCACCCCGTTGACGATCAGCACCGAACGGAAGCCGAAGCGCCTCAGCGTCGGCGTCGTCACCGCCTTCATGCCGAGATTGCCGAGGAAATAGGCCAGGATCATCATGCCCGCATCGACCGGGCTCAGGCCGAAGCCGACCTGGAACAAAAGCGGCAGCAAGAATGGCGTGGCGTTGATGGCGATCCGGAAAATCGTGCCGGCCGACAGCGTCGAGATGGCAAAAGTCTGCACCTTGAACGCTGTGAGATCGAGCAACGGATGGTTGGCGCGTCCCAGATGCCGCGCCGCCAGCCAGCCGACCAAAATGCCCGTGCCGAGCAGTGCCACGGTCGGCAACACACCGTCTTCCGGATGCGCGATGCGCTCGAGGCCATAGAGCATCGAGGCGAGCCCGACGGAGGTCAGCAGGAAGCCCGGCCAGTCGAGCGGCTTGGCCCCGGCTTCGCGGTCGCCAGGAATGAAGCGGGCGACCAGCAACAGGCCGGCAACGCCGAGCGGAATGTTGATGAAGAAATTCCAGTGCCAAGAGAGATAGGTGGTGATGAAGCCGCCAAGTACCGGCCCGACCACCGGCGCAAACAGCGCCGGCCAGGTGATCAGCGCGGTGGCGCTGAGAAGCTCGGATTTCGGCGCATTGCGCAGCACCAGGATGCGGCCGACCGGCGTCATCAGCGCGCTGCCCAGGCCCTGAACCGCGCGCGCCGCGACGAATTCGGTCAGGTTCTGTGAGATGCCACAGGCGATCGAGGCCAGCGTGAACAGGGCGATCGCCACGAGGAAGATGTTGCGCGCGCCGAAACGGTCCGCGAGCCAGCCGGACAGCGGCACGAACACCGCCATGGTCAGCATATAGACGGTGATGCCGATGCTCATCGCCACCGCCGGCACGCCGAAGGATTCTCCCATCTGCGGCAGCGATGTCGAGATGATCGTCGAATCCAGAAGCTGCATGAAAAAGGCGACGGCGACAATCAACGCCACCCGCCGGGCTTGCTGCGCCGCCGTCGTGGCTTCGGGCAAGGGGTCGTTTTCGGGAATGGCGGTCATGCGCAGAACTGTCCGAAGGGAATTTTCTCCCGCTCCATCGGCAACCGCCCAATTGTCCGGCAAACCGATGACGCACCGGTTTCAACAGTATTTGGGCGGCGTCGTCCAGACATGGGCAACAAACTTTCATGTGACATCGCAGCCGGTTATGCGATGACTTAGCCCTGCCGCCGAACCGGCCTTTTACAATCCGCGATGACGCTTCGCTCTTTCTGACCAGGAATCTTCTCGCATGAAGCCCATCTATATCGATTATCTGAACGCCCTCGACATCGATGCCTTGGCAATGACTGACGCCGAAATCATCGGTGCGGTCGAGGCGGGCCTGGTGGCGCAAGGCAACGGCCAGACCGTGATCGAGCCGCGCGTCCATCTTGAGCCGGACCCGTCCTTTCACGGTCATTTCAATGTGCTCCGCGGCTACGTCGCGCCGCTCGATGCTGCCGGCGTCAAGATCGTCGGCGACTATGTCGACAATTATCTGCACGGCCTGCCGTCGGAATTCGGCATCCTCAACCTGTTTGACCCGCGCACCGGCACACCACGTGCCATTCTCGACGCCACCGTCATCACCGACATGCGTACCGGCGCCGTCACTGCGATTGGTGCGAAACATCTGGCGAAAAAGACGTCAAAGATCCTCGGCCATATCGGCGCGCGCGGTACCGCCTACTGGAACGTGCGTCTGCTCGATCATCTGTTCGACTTCAACGAGATCCGCGTGCATTCGCGCCGACCGGAAAGCCGCGACGGTTTTGCCGCCAAGCTGTCCGCCGATCTCGGCAAGCCGGTCACGGCCGTCGCCGACTGGCGTTCCTGCATCGAAGGCGCCGATATCGTCGTCGAGGCCTCGCGGCTGCCGGAACCGCAGCCGCTGCTCAAGACAGAATGGATCAAGCCCGGCGCGCTGGTCGTACCCTACGGCACGATGAGCGCGGTGGAGCTGTCGCTGACCGATATTATGCAGAAAATCGTCGTCGACGACTGGGGCCAATGCAAGGGTGGTAAATTCGGCTCCTTGCGCGCCCATGTCGAGACAGGACGGCTCAGCGAAGAGACTCTGCACGCCGAGCTTGGCCAGATCGCCGCCGGCCTCAAGCCTGGGCGGCAAAGCGACGACGAGACGATCCTGTTCTGGCATCGCGGCCTGTCGCTCTCCGACATCGCACTGGGCAAGGCAATGCTGGCCAAGGCGCAGGTGCAAGGCATCGGCCAGCGGTTGCGCTTCGCATGAGCTCGCTCGTCCTCACCGGGTCCGGCGTCAGCGTCGAAGACGTCGCAGCGGTGGCCCGCGACGGCCGCAAAGTCGAGGTGGCGCCTTCGGTTATCGACAGGCTTCACAAAGCACGAAAAGTGCTCAATGACGCCGCCGCATCCGGGCAGCAGATCTATGGGCTGAACACCGGGCTTGGCGCCAATCTCGGCACGTCGGTGAGCGGCGACGCCAGCGCCTTCCAACGTCAGTTGCTGGAGGGACGCAGCGGCGCTATCGGCGATGCGCTGCCGCAAGAGATCGTGCGCGCGACGATGCTTACCCGCGCATCGATGCTTTCGGCCGGCGGTTCGGGCATTTCGCCCGACGTGTTTGTCGCCTTGGTCGAGGCGCTCAATACGGGCGTCCATCCGGTTATGCCGTCGCTGGGTTCAATCGGCGCCGGTGATCTGGTGCTGATGGCAGCACTTGGCCGCATGCTGATCGGCGAAGGCGAAGCCGACTATCAGGGCCGGCGCATGCCGGCGGCCAAGGCGCTGACGTTGGCGCGCCTCGCCCCCGTCAGCCTCGCACCCAAGGACGGACTGTCGCTGATCAACGCCTCGGCCGTGGCGGCCGGCAGCGGCGCGCTGGCGGTGGTCGATGCACTGTCGGCCTTGGCACAGCAGCAGCAGGCCGGCGCGCTGACCATGGAAGGCATCGGCGCCAACCAGACGATCCTCGACCCACGCCTGCAGACGGCACGGCCGGCGGCTGGCCAGGAAGAAGCAGCAAAAGGCCTGCGCGATCTACTTGCCGGTGAGGAAGGGCCGGCGCCGACTACCTTGCAGGATCCGCTGTCGATCCGCTGCATGCCGTCGATCCATGGCGCGTTGCTACGGGCGATCGATCAGGCGCGGCAGGCGGTCGAGATCGAAGTCAACGCCGCCGCCGACAATCCGCTGGTGCTGGCCAACGACAAGCTGGTGCTGTCGACCGGCAATTTCCACACTGCGTCGCTGTCGCTGGCCTTCGAGACGCTCGGCCTGGCGATCGCTCAAGCCGCAGCCGCCAGTGCCGCCCGCTTCATCCAGCTCACCGGCTCCGGCCGCCACGGCCTGCCCAGATATCTGTCGCCGATCGGCGGTGCTTCGGCCGGTTTCGTGCCGCTGCAAAAGACCGTCACGGCGATTCTCGCCGCCATCCGCCACAAGGCCAACCCGGTGATGCTTGATTTCCTGCCGGTTTCGGAGGGCGTCGAGGATCACGCGACCCAGACACCCCTGGCCATTGCGAAATGCGCCGACATGATCGGGCTATGGCGGCGGCTGATCGCCTTCGAACTGATGGCCGCGGCACAGGCCGTCGACCTGCGTGACGGGCTGACACTGGCGCCGGGCACGGCGGGAATTCATGCAGCGGTGCGTGCCCTCGTCGCGCCGCTCAAGGAAGACAGAGCGCTGGGCATTGACGCCGAGGCGCTTTACGCTGCACTGGCTACCGGAACATGGCGGCCATAGCCGGCCGTCGCATATGCCGGCTGACGATGAGCAAGCCCTGGCCGGCGTGTCTCATCCGGCGTCGAGCTTCTCCAGGAACAGGCTGAGCTGGTCCGGATCCATATGCACCACATGCCTGTCCTCGGGATATGCCAGGCTGTTCACATCAGCGACATATTCGGAAAAGGCGGCGATGCGTTCGGCCTGCAGGCGGTCGTATTCGGCGGCGAAATTGCGATAGACCTTGGAATGGCGAGGCATGTGGCCCCGGTTCTGGCCAAGTATGTCGTCGGCGAACAGATACTGCGCGTCGCAGCCGGTGCCCGCCCCCATCGACAGCATGACCAGCGAGGTGCGTTCCGAGATTGCCTTGGCCACCTCCACCGGGACCACTTCGATCTCGGCGCCGATCGCGCCGGCGGCCTCCAGCTGTTTCACCGCCTCGAACACCTGCATGGCGGTGTCTGCGGTCTTGCCGACAGCCTTGAAGCCGCCGGTCCAGGTGGCGCGTGACGGGATGAGGCCGACATGGCCGATCACCGGAATGGCATCGTCTGCCATTCGCTTGATGGTGGCATAGCCGGCGCTGCAATAGACCGCATCGGCGCTGGCCTTGTAAAGCCGGAACGCCCAGCGGACGAAATCATCGGCGGTGCCGATCTCGAAGAAATTCTCGCCCGGCATGGTGAACAGGCTGGGTGCCGCATCGCGGTACTGCGGATTGAGCACCAGCTCCGGCGGCACCGAGACGATATCGACGCCGGCGCGTTCGGCGGCCTCGGCCTCGTCCATCGTCAGCACGCGCAGCATCGTCAATTGCCGCTTGCCCTTCATGGCGCGCAGGTCTGCAATCGTGGGTCTTTTCCGGCTCATCGATTCTGGTCCCCTTTGTTGCATGTATGGAGGGCGGTTAGGCGATCTGGATCATCACCTTGCCAGCTTCGACCTTGACCGGATAGGTGTTGAGGTTGACACAGACGGGAGCGCCTTTTGCCTGGCCGGTCTTGTAATTGAAGCGGCCATTGTGCTTGGGGCATTCGATGATGTCGTCCATGACAAGCCCATCGGCCAGATGCGCCTTCTCATGCGTGCAAAACCCGTCGGTGGCGAAGAATTCATCGTCCGGCGAACGATAGATAGCGAAGGTGCGGCCGCCATGGTCGAAGCGGATGACATCCTCTTCGTCGACAT
>NZ_JAMYSE010000117.1:0-18744 GCF_040321795.1 Mesorhizobium sp. M0244
TCGCCGCCAAAACCATCCAAATCGCTCTGAACGACCGAGTTCGACCCTTTTGGCGGTCGTTCAGTTGCGAGCGTCGCATGACGCGATCTGACCCAATCCGGACCTCGCGTGTTGAGACATCAACGTCGCGTGCCGTGCCATAGCAGACCGTCGGCTTAGCCAGAGCAGCATTCGAGTCGAGTGGATCGCGCCCGTGACGTGGGTTAGGTGACGGCTCGATCGCTGTGCTCTCGGGCACAGGCCGGGCAGATCAGCGCGCCGCGGCTGGCAGGCTGATGAAGGGATCATCGCTCAAAGGTGAGATGGTTCCAGCGTCCTGGTTCTGCGAGGCGATGGCCTGCATCACTGGTACAGCTGTGAACGGAACCCCAGCTCCGCAGCGCCGGGCTGGACCAGGAAACGGTCAGCGTGCTAGTATTGTTCATTCAGCAGGAAGCGATATGCTCAGACCACTGTCTGCGGTGGCGTTCTGGTTCGGATTGACGGCGACAGCCGCGATGGCCGGATCCCTTCATGATGCGGCGCAATCCGGTGATGAAACGGCACTCAAGGCCCTGCTCGATGGCGGCGCGGCCATCGACGAGAAAAACCCCACCGGTGAGACCGCGCTGGTCGTAGCCTGCCTCGCCAGCCGGCCGGAAGCCGTCGCCTTTCTGATCAAACGCGGTGCCGATGTCGTGGCAAGGAACAACCGGGGAATGACGGCTTTGCACGGCGCATCCTATGCGGGGTGCGCGGAATGTGTGCGGCAGCTGCTGGTGGCCGGGGCTTCGCCTAGCGATGCTGAGAACCGATTCAAGACGACGCCATTCATCGTCGCCGCCGAAGAAAACCATCCGGACATACTGGCGATGCTGCTGGCGGCCGGTGCGGATTCGGAAGCAACCGAGCGGCACGGCTTTACGGCGTTAACCCGGGCCGGATTCAAGGCGCGGAAGGAGACAATCGCCTTCCTGCTGGCGCGCGGTGGCCGTTGCCAGCCGGCGAAGGTAGCGGGTGGGTGGAGTGGGGAGTGCCTGAAGCTGGCGGCCGAAACGGCGCGTCTACCTTAAGTCTCCAAATGAAAGGACGAGCACCATGAAACGCCTCGGATTGACGTGTCTCTGCATCGCTGCCGTCTGGACCATGCCGGCGCTGGCCGGCGAGGTCAACACCGGCTACTTCGGCAGCGTCGCCATCGAGGGCTACGACACGGTTGCCTACTTCACCGAAAAACGGGCGGTGAAGGGCTCTGAGAAGTTCCAATCGGAATGGCTCGGCGCCACCTGGCAGTTCTCCAGCGACGAAAACCGGAAGTTGTTCGATGCCAGCCCGATGGACTACGCGCCGCAATATGGCGGCCTGTGCAGCGAGGGCGTCGCCTTTAACGAGATGACGGTCAACATCGAGCCGGAGGTCTGGCAGATCATCGACGGCAAGCTCTATCTTTCCGCCGGCGCGGGCTTCGAGGACCTTGCCGCCAACCGGCCCAAGGCGGACACTAACTGGCCGGCCGTGCATGCCGAGCTGCAGAAATAGAACGCGCTATTTGACAGAGAAATAGCGAAGCGTGTCGGGCAGAACCAGCGCGTAGTCCAGGCCGGCGCTCTTGTCCGCATAGACCGCGCCGCAGTGCCAGTGCCCGCGGAAGCTCGCCTCGAATTGCAGACAGAACTGGTCGTTCTCGATTCGCGCCAGCCCGGTCAGAAAGGTGTTGGCGCCGCGATAGGCGACACGGTAGTCTTTGGTGACCTGCAGAAAGAATGGTACTTTTTCGCTGCGTCGGATGGCCGTAACTCCCTGCCAGCCACGACCTACGGCCAAAGCAGTCAGGGCTTCGCCACGAACGCGAACCTGCTCGTTGCCCCGGTAGCCGAGAGGCCATTCGGGAATGCCGGCCTCGGCGAGTAAGGAGAGGTAGCGTGCGAGATCGGAGGGATTGCGAAAAAAGCCAGTGTAGAGAATGCGAATGGCGGCCAAGTTGCCGAATGGTAAATTTGTCAAGAAGGCAGCGAGCTCCCGCGCCTCGTCGGTTCGGCCGAGCGCGGCATAGGTGGCAGCCAGATATTCATGGGTGTTTTCCGAGGTCGGCCAGGCAGCCATAACCGTCTCGAGCTCGGCCCGTGCCAAATCGTATTTCCCAGCCAGCGTGTGCACGATTCCCGCAACCTGAAGAAAGCCGGGCGGCGGTTTCGGGTTCAAGCGCATCGCCTGGGCAAAGGTGTCCACCGCTTCGTCGAGTTCGCCGGAATAGGCCAGCACCATGGCGAGGTTCGCCTTGGCCTCGGCATCGCCGGGATTGAGCGCGACTGCGCGTCGCACCGAGGCGATGGCATCGTCATGGCGGCCGTCGGCCAGTTGGAAGGTGGCAAGCGCCGCGAAGGCCCGCGCATTGTTGGGATCGAGCTCCAGTGCCTTGCCGGCGGCCTCATAGGCGCGCTTGCGGGCGACTGTCGCTGAGAGGATCTGGTCCCCCACGGCCCGCCAGATTTCCGCTAATGCCCGCGCATAGCCGGCATAGGCATCGGCGAATGAAGGATCGAGTGCGATCGCCTTGTCGTAGGCGGCCAAGGCCCGGGCTTGCGTCGTGGCGTCGACGACATAATAGCTTTGCGCTTCGGCGCGCAGAAACCAATCGTAGGCCTCGAGGTTAGCGGTCGGAATGCGCGTCAGCCCAGCCGCTTCCGCGGAGGTGAGCTCCACCGCAAGCGCCGCCACGATCTCGTTGATCACCTCGTCCTGCACGGTGAAGATGTCCTCGAGGCGCCTATCGAACTGCTTGGCCCAGATTTGCTGGGCGGTCTCGGCTTCCACCAGGTTGGCGCTGATGCGCAAGTGGTCCTGGGACTTGCGCACGCTGCCTTCGAGGACGTAGCGAACGCCCAATTCGCCGGCGACCGTCTGGGGGCTGACGGTCTTTCCCTTGTAGGGTAGCACCGAGCCGCGGGCGATGACGAAGAGGCCGGAAAGGCCGGTGAGCTGGGTGATGAGACCGTCGCTCAGGCCGTCGGCGAAGTAGTCCTGGTCGGAATCGCCGCTGACATTGGCGAAGGGCAGGACGGCGATCGACCGCTTGCCGGCGCCTGCCGGATCGGTGGCATCAGGTCGCGGCGCGCCGCTCAGCCAGAGGGCCGCCACGGCCAACCCGACGAACGCGAGCAGCGCCGCGGCGATTGCCGGTAGGGCGAACTTCGGTTTGCGACCTGGGGCCGCTCGGGTGCCGGCCGCCACGCCGTCAAGCGTCACCCGGAAGGCGCGGATCGGCCGGGCGATGTTCTTGACCTCGATTTCGCCCATGTCGACGAACCTGACAGGCAAGCGATCGCGCACCTCGTTGCGCACGGAACGATGCACGCAGATGCCGCCGGGCTCCGCCAGCGCCTGCAGGCGCGCGGCTACATTGACGCCGTCGCCGAACACATCACCACGATCGGCGATGACGTCGCCCAGGTGCACGCCGATGCGAAACGCGAGCTTGCGGGCACCGGGGCTGGCCGCGGCGCGCGCCGCCATATCGCCTTGAATGGCGAGCGCGCAGCGCATCGCCTCCACTACGCTGGGAAATTCGGCGAGGAAGCCATCGCCCATGCGCTTGAAGATGCGCCCCTGGTGCTGCGCCGTTTGGGGAGACAGAACCTCCTCGTCCACGGCCCTGAGATCTCGCAGAGTTCCTTCCTCGTCCTCCCCCATCAGCCGCGAATAGCCGGCGATGTCGGCGGCTAGGATCGCGGCGAGCCGCCGTTCCAATTTGTCTTCGGCCATTGCGATGGACGTTCGAGAGTTTCTGCCGATTTTTCGCTACACTTGCGGCGAACGCTGCGTCATTCCGATATTTACCATGATAGGCCCATCCAAAGCCATCTCCATCCCAGCAGTCTCGAATGAGTTCCGTTGTTGGCCATCAGCAATACGATTCACTAGTTTTCTACCTGAAGCCAACGTACCGCCCTTTTCCCGGCTGGTTCGCGAAATACTCTTCCATCCGCCTTCCGGCCGAACTCGACCGCATGTTACAAGACGGGTAACTGGTCAAATGGGTGGGCTGCCTCCCGCAAGATGATCGAGCTTGGTGGCCAGCAGAGCACGTTTCTGCCGGTGTAGACCTCTATAACTAACCAAGCTGCCGTCAGCGACCGCGCTATAGCGACCAGTTCAGCACCGCCTCAAAATCATCGCGGCAACTTGAACGTCGCCCTTACAGGCGAAATTGGCCGTTCGGCAGTCACCCAATCAATGACAAGTCATGGCGCGGTCCGCTGGTTCAAAAACCTGAGCCACATAAAGCCCGAGGTGAGCGTTGAAAGGCCGACTCGGGTGGAAACCGGAAGTTCGACGCGAACCCAACAGAGAGCTCGCCGGCTGTTCACGGCTGCTCTACTCGCTCAGTCCTCGGACAAGCCGGCCAGAGAACTATCCTTCCAGAAGCGACGCGGGATCAAGGGACGTCGCCTCGCCGGACGTGACGCGCAGGAGAGGGCATCTTTGCAGCCGCGACGATCACTCCGGCACGCCGGAGATGCCCAGCGCCTCGACGTAACGCTCGGCGAACACCTTGTCCAGCCACGGGTTGATCTGTCTCTGCAGAGTGAGCGTGTAGGTCGGGAACGCCTCCATCAGCCGCCGCGTCGCCGCCTGCGCCTCGTCCAGCCGGTTGAGTTTGACCAGCGCCATGATCACCACCCGGTGCGAGGAGCCGTAGTTCGGCATCTCGTGCAGCGCGCGTTCTCCCCTTTCTGGGAAACATTCACTGTCTCAAGCGGCACGGGATTGCGGAAGGTTGACCTGGATGTTGGGTCCATTTCGACGGCCCTCGGCGTCCTCGGAATGCCAGGCCAGACAGCGTATACCGGAATGCTCAATATCGGCCGGCCGAAACAGGGCGAAACATTTGTGGTTGCAGCGGCCAGCGGGCCGGTCGGCTCATTGGTCGGCCAGATCGGGAAATTGCACGGCTGCCGGGTGGTTGGCGTTGCCGGCGGCGCTGAGAAATGCCGCTATGTCAGGGAAGAACTCGGCTTTGACGTCGCGCTGGACCATCATGCTGCCGACCTCGCGGAGCAGTTGCGCTCCGCCTGCCCGGACGGCATCGATATCTATTTCGAGAACGTTGGCGGGCATGTTTGGAATGCCGTGTTTCCACTTCTCAATGATTTTGCCCGCATCCCCGTCTGTGGCTTGGTTGCCCACTACAGTGATGTAGGACCTCCGGCTGGTCCAGACCGTCTGGTTGCGTTCATGAGAGCAGTGCTGACGAAGCGATGGACGGTCCAAGGCTTTATCGTTTCTGATTTCGACGCGCAGATCGACGACTTCCGCAGGGACGTTTCGGCCTGGCTCCAAGCGGGTAAGGTCAAATATCGTGAGGACATTGTCGAGGGACTCGCGAACGCGCCGATGGCCTTCATCGGTCTTCTCAAGGGCCGCAATTTCGGTAAGCTGTTGGTCAGGGTTTCACAGTGAGTAGAAAAGCGTCTCCCAAACCTAGATTGCCGAAACCACATGGAATCGTTCGAGGGCGAATATGCGGGGCGCTTTGCTGTCATCGGTGAAGGGGCAAAGATGACGCATTCACGCCGTGCATCGGTTCGTACCTTGCAACGCCCGTAGCATCTGCCAAGGATACGCGATCTTGATCCGATGGAGCACGGGATGCCGAGCCAAATGAGAAAGCTGACCTTGACCGCGGACCACGTCGCGCGGGTCCACAAGGTCGTTCACGACCAGGGGTTGACGCCAGGTGCCGAGCTACACACCGATGCCGACTACGACAGCTGGGTCGAGCAAATGATCCGAACTCATCCGGCCCCGAAAGCACCGACCCGCCTGTTCGCCTACGGCTCCTTGATCTGGAAGCCGGAGATCGAGCATATCGGTGAGCAGGGAGGCCTCGCTCGTGGGTGGCATCGCGCTTTCTGCTTTCGCATGACCCGTTTTCGGGGCACGCCGGAGCAGCCAGGCCTTATGATGGCCCTCGATCGTGGGGGGCAATGCAGCGGCGTCCTGTACGACCTGCCAAAGGACAACCTCGAACGCCAATTCGGCAAACTCTTTCGACGCGAATTCACCTACAAGCCGGCCAACAGCATGCCCCGGTGGATCACGGTGGCGACCGCTTCCGGGCCTATCTCGGCCTTGGCCTTTGTGATGAACCGCGCGTCACCTCTCTATGCCGGTCGTCAGTCGCTTGAAGCCGTTGCCGATGTCCTGGCCCTGGCCTGCGGTCATTGGGGAAGCGGGGCCGAATACCTGTTCAATACAGTTTCTCACCTCGAAGCCAAAGGCATACATGACAGCAGCCTCTGGCGGCTTCAACGCCTTGTGGCGGAGTTGATAGAGCGAAACCCGGCGGAGCGGAACGTTCTTTGAGCCAACGGAGCGGTCGCTTCAAGCATCCGCAGTTGGCGCTTCTTTCTCCTCCGATCGAGGAAGCTACAAAGAAATCCACCTCTCGCGACCTTCCCTTGTCGCGAAAACTCCCGATCAAAGCGACGGTTTTGCAACTGTCTTTTGCACAGTCGCAGAACTCAATTTTTGTTACGACATTTCCTGCTTCCCGCTTTCCTTCTGATGTCGAACCCAGACGCGCTTCACCTGCGCTTCGCTGCAGCCGGTCAGCTTCGCCGTCCTGCTGATACTGTTGCCGCCAGACCGGAAGACAATAATGCGTTCGTGTCAGCTTGGCGTCCGGCATATTCCCGCCCGCTCCCCCGGCTGAAGGTCCGCGATTAGACGAAGCAGCTCCGGCCGGTCGGCGCGAGCGCCGGATGCCTTCTCGCGGTAGACGCCGGCGATGTAGTACCCGGCATCCCTCGCCTCAGCGATGATCGATTCCTGGCGATCAAGATCCTGCCATTGCGTACTGACCCGCAGATAAACACGAGCAATGTGCATATCCCCCTCCCGCTCGGCTCATTTAGATATACCTCATTGCGCTCTGGCTCAGAATTCGGACAAGCGGATAGCCCCATAGCCTGGGTCAGAAATACGCCGCAGCAACCGCCATGGTTGCGGTGGTCGCGAAACTGCCTATTGTGGGACGGTGCAAAAATCAGACGCAAAACAGCGCTTTAATCCGGGACTTTGCGAAAACCAGGCCGCCGGAATCGACGCTAAGCGGAAGCTCGCTTGCTCCGGGTCAATTCACCGCCATGACCCTGAGCTGCCCTTCAGTCCAGTCTCGCCGTTGCCCGCAATTAACCCATCTCGGCCATTCGCGGCATAGCCAGAATGACTGAGTTTTACCCTAGTCTTCCTCCCGAAAATCCTGCAGCGAGGCATGGCGCAGATTCTCCTCGCCGTGGAGATGCTTCACGCGGCCGATCAGCCCCGGCTTGACCCATTGCGTCGCCGGCCGTTTCATCCCGTTTGGCGCAGGCCCAGAATGCTCCTGTACGCGCTCCCAGAGGCGTTCCCGCATCTCCCGGTTCAAGGTGATAAAGGCGCTCCCGACATAGCGTCCTGTGCCACGCTCGGCCATTAGGGCGAAAGCCGGCTTTCCGGGTTCACGCTCGACGCCGAGCAACTCGTATTCATCGATGCTGTAAGCCTTGGAGCCAAGCCGTCGAATTGCCGCTCCGGTATTTGCTGTCCTTGCGCCTCGACACCATGCCTTCGAGCCCCGCCTGGTCTATCAGGTGGAAGATCGCCTTAGCCTCGCCGGGAAGCGCCTGGCTGAATTGGATACGGCCACCGTCCGGGATCATCTCGGCAAGGATCTCGCGGCGGTCCTCCAGCGCCATGTCGCGCAGGTCGTGACCATTGAGATGCAGAAGATCGAAGGCGACGAATAGAGGTCGTGCTGGCGTCGAGTGATGGCTTTCCGCAAGGCTCCGAAGTCAGACAGGCCAGTCTCGTACGACGATCTCACCGTCGATGATGGCGCTTTCCACGTCCAGTTCAGCGGCGGCCTTTGCGAGGGCGATGCCGATGGCGAAACTGTCCGAAGGCGACACGATCACGATGACTGGCGAGGTGACGCTTGTTCACGATGACGGGACCGTCACGGTTCGGCTTCACGGCTACGACGTTCCGGTGACGACGCGCGGGGAACGCCTCGCCGAAATACCGGACCTCTCCACCGCGTCCGCCCTCGGCAATCGCGACAGCATGCTTGGCTTTCGACACATCGACACCGACGTAAAAAACGTTATTTTGCTCCATGGCCCGTCCTTTCTTCGCTTGGGGCTCGGCTGGGCACTCCCGAGCAACCCCCGTTTGCTTAACAGCTGCGAAGACTAAGGGCGGACCGCCGCTCAGACCACGGTCATAACGTCTAATAGCCATCGCAACCTTACCCGCCAAATCGTCCTTGTTGCGCCAATATTTGACGAGCTTCTTTTCATACAGCTTTCGGAATCTCTCGAGTTTGGCCTTTTTCTCGAACTCGACCTTTTCCGCGGCCCACGTCTTGCGAGCACCGCCTTCGAGCAAAAACGCCACGGTAGGCACGCCTTGGGCGACCGCGTACTCGTACTCCATCTGGGTGTAGCTCTTACCCTTCAACTCTGAGCCGTACCGCTCTGCTACGATGAGTACGTAGTAGTCGCTGTCATCGATGCGCCGCTTAATGTAATCCCATTGAGTGTCGTCGCTGGCTTGGAATGCCTCCCATCCCCACAGGAATATGCCCGAGGTTAAGAACGGCCTCGATGACCGACCGTCTTTCGTCCACCAAATCGGCATAGGTCGAGCTGACGAAGATTTGGTATTTAACGTCCATGCGGCTTCACCCTTCGATCCGCCCTTGTAAGTCTGCAAGCAGGCTGGGGATAACGTTCCGTGCCCGCATCAAGAAGCCGAGTCATGATTCTTGCAAGGGGTGAAGCGATCAAAACCCGACCCGCGGGCTGGCACGCTAGGTTGCCCGGTTTGCCGGAAGGAATAATCACTTGCGGCCGAGGAGTATGAAACGTGCGGTGCCCCCCGCCGCAGCGACAGCCTTCGCTATTCCTTCTTGTCGACCAGCGCCCGTAGTGCCGAGACGTCATGCAGCAATAACCTGCTGCCGCGCTTTTCGATCAGGCCTCTCTTCGCGAGGTCGCTCATTTCGCGCGAGACCGCTTCCCTGTGCGTGCTCATCGTTGCCGCCAGCTCGGAATGCGTCGGTGCCGGGCTTATGGACACCTCGCCATCCACGAGTGCGGCTTTCTCCGCCCGATGCAGGAGCTCGACGATCAGCCGTTTTCGCACGACCAGAGTGCTGTATTCGAATACCCGCTCGGTCATGCGCCGGAGCTGGGCAGACAGATGCTCAAGCAGCATCCAGGCAAAAGTCGGGTGGGTCATCACGATATCCCGGAATGCTGTGCCGGACAGCCGTGCAGCGCGGGTTGCCTCCAGCGCGACTACGCTGGCAGAGCGTGCAATCCCGTCAATGCCTCCGAGCTCCCCGAAAATGTCACCCGGTTCGACATCGCGATACGCTATCTCCCTGCCGTCCGCTGAAACCAGTGTCACGCGAGCCCGTCCTTCCAGCAGGAAGAAGACATCGCGACCAGTGTCGCCGTGGGAAATGATTAGCTCGTTGTGTCGATAGCTGCGCTCGTGCCACCGTTTGGTCAGCGCGGCGAGGTCGGCATCGCAAAGTCTTGAGATGAAGGCCAGAGAGCCTGTCACAACGGTCTCTTGTTCAATCAAGTGTACTTCACCTTACTCCCTATCCAAGGAAATTTGATGGCCGCAGGCCCCGCTTTCCGGGATGCAAACTGGGAGCGGATTTCGCCAATGTTCTCCCCGGTGTGGGAATTCCCACAGCCGAGCCTGGTTCGACTGTCATATCCTTGTTGCAACGTCAGGCCCGCCGGCTCGTGTGCAAGCCGGCGAAGGGAAAGGGAACAGTCATGAAATTCTTGGCTCCCGTCACAAAACTTGCTGCGGGGTTTCGCAAATTCGTCGCGCCGCGCTACCGCCCGGAGCTTTATTACATGCGTGGCCCGGGGCCAGCCACCGCCCGCCGTATGGGCACGCCGCGGCAAAACCAATCCATCGACCACTACGCCTAACTTGCCTCGCGGACGGCTGACGCTCTCGCCCGGAGTGCCGTTCGCGCCGTTCCGTACCGGTCAATTCAGATCAATGAAGGGACGATCTGATCATGGTTATAATTCATGCTGCCGCCATTGGTCCATTTCGCATGTGTTTACGCCTCCGCGCCGAGCGAAAAGCTCTCTTGTCGGCAACGGACCAGTTGAGCCGTTTACCCGATGACGTTCTTGGCGACATCGGCATCTCACGTGACGAAATCATGTGCGCTTTGCGAAGCCGCGCCATCCGTCATGCGGAGGCAGGCGCGGCCGGCACGACGATCGAGCGCACCAGGATCGCTTGGGCCTCGATCCCGAAACGGTTGGCCGCCGGCAGTGGCTACGCCTCGGCCGAGATCCCCTTTGGCTGGTCCACGAGCGCGCGATCGAGCCTTACATCGCGGCTTCGACAAGCAGCGGCGCGCGGACGGGATCTTCGAACGGCACTACACCTGCGACCCCAAGGACTGAATGTTGACCGACGGGAGCTGGGGAGGATCTCAAAATGATCATGTCAGTTGTTAAGTCCCTCGCGCCTGTGACGCTCGGCACCGTGCTGATCGCAATCAGTCCGGCTTCATTGTCGGCTTCTGACGCTCAGGACCTCGCGTTCGCTCACGCTGACATGCAATCAAACAGCTGAAAGACGTCTATTTGGATTGCGAGCGGGGAGGCCGCCGGTGCGCTGGGGACGGAAGACGTGATGTACTGTTCGATGCGCGAGTTCCGACTAGGCGCGAGATAGCAGTTTGCGCATAATCAACGATGCATGGCCTTCTGCACCGTGCGACGCGGCCCTGCGATCGACCACTTCGAACCATGTTTGCGGTAAAAGGCCATTGCCCGGTCGTTTCCCTCGAGCACTTCGAGTGCGATGCTCGGGATGCCGGAATGGGCGGCAAAGACAGCGTGCAATATATTAGCGGCTAGCCCGGTGCCGTACTCGCTTTGATCGATGTGGAGCCGGTCAAGCATGACGTCGCCGGCTTCATTCATCTTAGCCATCGCGTAGCCGGCAATCGAGCCGTCTGGCCGTTCTGCCACGAACGACATTTTGTTGGTGTCTGTCAGTTCCGCCGCAATCCGCTGCAGCGTGTGATCTTCATCCGAAATCCGGGCCGCGGTCTCGGCACCCATGATTGGCGAGTACGTCCTGCGCCAAGACTCTCCAATGAGCAGCGATACCGACGGCACGTCCTGCTCAGTCATGGCTCTGATTTGCGTCATCGATAACGTCCCCTGATTTCCTATTGCAGCCCCGAACCGGACGGACAGCTACCGGCCCCAACACCGGTCGTTCACACCAACCCCACCCTGAAATCCTCCAGAACCTGAGCCAGCCCTCGCGCGCCGAGAAGGGTCATAACACGCTTCGCCTGAAGCTTCGGTACCGCGCGATCGTAAATGGCAAGACTGGTCGCCTCATTGAGGCGCGACGGATAAATGATCCCGTCGGGCTCAGATGGGTGCTCGTGAAAGGCCAGTGACCACCGGCGTGCCAGGTTCTGGCGCTGTGCCCGAACGATATCGGTCGGCACACCCATCCGAACGGCATTGTCGCCTCTGAGGTCGACCAGGCGTAGGTCTGTCGTGGTCGCGATCTCCGCATAGCGCCGTCGGATCAGCTCCACCTCCTCTATTTGAAGATCGTCGACAAGCCCTTCGCGGCGGTCGCGGAGCACGGTCTCTAGGAAGCACACCTTCAGGGAGTCGCCGAGGTAGAGAACGCCGAAGCGGTTGGCAGAAACACGACGCCGCGGATCGCTGAACCGGCTCGGTGGCTTCCCTTACCCCAATGGATCAGGATAGGTGCTCCAGTAGATGCGACCGAACGTCTGGTCTCGATCTCGAGCTTTGCGCGCGCGAAATCGGATGGAGGTGGAACGCCGGGCATTCAGTCGAAATCGCCCCTGGCCGTGCCTTCGGCCGCGGCCAAAACCGAGGCGTCATCGCCTTGTTGAAGGGCTCGAAGGCCGGTCCGCCCATCGAGGGCGCCATGGCGCGACACCAGAAACCGATAGACGGCCCAGGCGTTATTGCCCAACATGGCGTGCAGCGCCGGCAAAGCGCCGAAGGGACGACCGTCCTTGTCGAGTTGCCAGACAGGAAAGCGGAAACCGCGTTTGGCGCCATCGATCCAGAGCACCTGACCGCTTTGCCGCCTGGCGTTGACCGTCACCCGCGACGTGCCGAGCAGCTTGGCAAAGGCATCCGCGCTCAGCATGTCCTCCCCGGCGACAATTTCGGCGACACGCTTGCGGCCACGCGCGCGCGATTCGTCAAGTGCCGCCTCGAGTTCGGCATCGGGCTTGCACGTGTCCTCGACGGGAAAGGTATCGTCCGAAGCGATCGGTTGCTCCTCGACCGGTGTGATCGTCTGCACATCGGCCGCCGAATCGACCTCTACCCGGAACGATACGCGGTGGCCGATCTTGCGGCTGCGTGCGATCGCTTCCTGATAGCGTTCAAGTAATACCTTCTTGAAGTCTGCCTGTGCCGGAAGCTTTGTGGTGAACCTCAAGGTGGCGACTCCCGCGTGCGATGCGGTCCCGCCATGATTGCTGCGTTTTGGAGCGGCCATGGTGAGAACCTCCTGCTGACCAATACGGTTGCAGAGCGCAAGTTCGTCAAGTTCGATAATTTCGTAAAGTTATAGCGAATTGCTGTGGAATAAACAATTCCCCATGCGCGAAACCTCCCCTGCCCGTCATCTCGCGCAGCCCGAGCTCGCCGACCAGGTTGAGCGCGCCTTGTTTTGTCACCTTTAACCTGTCCTGGATCATGCGGGTGAGCTGACTTTCGCGTTGTGGCCGCGTCGCCGGACAGCCGATGCCGGACCGCCTTGGTTATGGAAAGGGTTGATTTTCGAGGGAGCGCAATGCATATTTCGCCCCGCCGCAGGCGTCCGAACGGGGAGAGTACGATGAGAGCGTCCATGTCCAACAAGAAAGGAGATCACAAACAGGACATGAAGCGTAATGCAAACACGACTGCGAAGCGCCGCCCTGCAAGGAGGCACGTCCCGTAGCGACCGGAAACCCTGGCTGCCGAGTGCAGCGAATATCGGCCCAACGGCTGAAATCGATTCAACAGATAAGCCGATTCCCAGAACGCGACCTACGCGCAGCAAGCCGTATTCGCGTGCCAGGAAGTTCCTGTCCTATTACAGGCCGCATCTGCCGCTGCTGGCGGCCGATCTCGCCTGCGCGCTGCTGGTTTCGGTGACAGCGCTCTTCCTGCCTCTCTGCGCCAGCTACGTCACCAAGCATCTGGTCCAGCTTCCCGACGCACCGGAAGCCCTCAATCAGATCTATTTGATGGGCGGGGCCATGCTAGCCCTGGTGGCGGTGGAACTGCTCGGCAGCCTGTTCGTCGACTATCAGGGCCACGTCATGGGCGCGAAGATCGAGAGCGAGCTGCGTAAGGAGCTGTTCGAACACTGCCAAAAGCTCGCGTTCAGCTTTTACGATCGCCAGCGGGTCGGCCAGTTGATGAGCCGCATGACCAACGACTCGTTTTCGTTAGGCGAGCTCTTCCATCACGCACCTGAGGATATGGCGATCGCGGTTTTCAAATTCGCGG
The DNA here is from genome assembly GCF_040321795.1 of Mesorhizobium sp. M0244. Classification (NCBI taxonomy): domain Bacteria; kingdom Pseudomonadati; phylum Pseudomonadota; class Alphaproteobacteria; order Hyphomicrobiales; family Phyllobacteriaceae; genus Mesorhizobium; species Mesorhizobium sp. M0244. Next base: position 13,584 of record NZ_JAMYSE010000117.1, read on the forward strand.
GCGCAATCCTCCTCCTGGCCTATATCGACCTGCCGCTCACCTTGCTTATTCTCGGGGCTACGCCCTTTGCAGTGCTCTACGCGTTGCATTTCAACCGCCGCATGAACCGGGCGCTAAGGCTCAGCAAGGAGCGGATCGCGGCGGTCAATGAACACATCGAGGATTCGCTCGCCGGTATCCGCGTTGTCCAGTCCTTTGCCAATGAGGAACTCGAGATCAGCCGCTTCGACGAGGAGAATGCCCGTTTTCTTCAGAGCCGCAGGGAAGGCGACAGGAGCGAGGCCTTCTTCTCGGTCGGGAACACGACCTTCGCACAGCTTATCACGGTCGCCGTCATCGTCATGGGCGCCGTCCGGGTCGTCAATGCCGAGCTCGGCGTTGCGGATATGCTGACCTTCCTTCTGTGCGTCGCGGTGCTCGTCGATCCCGTCAAACGCCTGGCAAATTTCGTGCGGCTCTGGCAGGAGGGTTACACCGGCTTCAGTCGGGCGATGGAGATCCTGGAGGTGGAGCCGGAGATCGTGGATCGGTCGGGTGCCTCCGACATCGCCCGCCCGTGCGGCGCCCTGGCGTTTCGCGATGTCGGCTTCCGCTACGAAGAGGACGGGCCACATGTTCTCAAAAAACTGTCCTTCGATATTGCTCCCGGCGAGTTCGTGGCCCTCGTCGGCGCCTCCGGCGTCGGCAAGAGCACCTTATGCGCGCTGATCCCGCGCTTTTACGAGGTGAGTGAAGGCGCGATCCTGATCGACGGTGCCGACATCCGCGACATCAGCTTGAAGTCACTGCGGCAAAGCATCGGTGTCGTGCAGCAGGACGTCTATCTGTTCGCCGGTACGGTGGCGGAAAACCCCCGCTACGGGCGGCCGGATGCGTCGGAAGTCGAAATCATCGCGGCGGCAAAGGCGGCCAATGCTCACGATTTCATCATGGCGCTCTCGAATGGCTACGCCACGGATATCGGACAGCGCGGTGTGAAACTGTCCGGGGGCCAGAAGCAGCGCCTCACCATCGCCCGGGCGTTCCTCAAGGATCCAGCAATCCTGATCTTCGACGAGGCTACGAGCGCGCTTGACAATGAAAGTGAGCGGGCCGTCCAGGCCGCATTGCTCGACCTTGCCGAAGGGCGGACGACGATCGTCATCGCCCATCGGCTTTCGACCGTTCGCAATGCGGACCGGATCCTGGTGCTGACCGAACAGGGGATCGCCGAACAGGGGACCCATGAAGCCCTGATCGTTGCCGACGGAGCCTATGCCCACCTCTACAAGGCGCAGGCCAGCATCTAATCGGCGTGCGCATGGAGGAGCGCGAAAGAACGACCCCGCTGCGGACTTCCGCTAGCCGATAGATCTGGTCCGGCCGAACTCGGAATATGGATTCCGCTGATCAATGCAAAGGAGAGCCTGGCGAACATAGGGAATCGTTTTCTTGCGGCAGATTGCGGAGCGGCCACCTGGAATCGATGAATCCGCCCTTGGCGGAATGTCTAGATGGCCTGCGTGAGAGCATGGCGTTGTTCGCTCTTGTTCAGCCCGGCCCTGCAGCGGTGACGGAGCGCCGGATGTTCCAGCAAATCGAGCATGAACAGCGTCCGTTCAATCTTGCCGATCTCCTGGAGGGTGATGTCCACTTGGTTCTAGCGTTCGTAGGCGGCGAGCTTCCTCAGCATCACCGACGGCGCGGCGTGGCGACCAGGCGCATCACCTCATCCCAATGTTCGCGGATGAGTCGGCACGGATGCGAAGCGGCGCGATCTTTGGATAGACAGCGGGATGTTCGATTGGGATCAGCCGGCGATCGGGAAAGTCGCCCAATCTGGGGCAGAAGCGGAAACCGAGCATGGCGCAGAGCGCGAACACATGATCGGTCGCGCCGCCGGTATCAGTAAAATGTTCAGCAATCGAGAGATTGCTAACGTGATGCAGCAGGCCGTCGAGAACGTAGGGCGCCTCGTGTGTCGCTGCCGAGATGACCTTGACGTGATAGGGTCCATGCTGGTCGGAGACATGGGTGTAAAAGCTGAAGCCGGGATCGACACCGTAGCGCGCGTTGACGTCGCCGCCCGCATGTTCGCCTCCGTGTTCCGACTCATCGTTGACCCTACATAAACCGAACACACTGCTTTCTGTAAGCACTACCCTTCCAGCTAATGCCCCATTCAGCCGCACAGCAGGCCGCAACTGCACCAATGAGATTGTGAAGCCGGAATCCGCGTCCGTCACTCGGTGGACTGAGCGCCTAGACAATTCCCCACGCGCGAAACCTTCCCCTGCCCGTCATCTCGCGCAGCCCGAGCTCGCCGACCAGATTGAGCGCCCCCTGTTTTGTCACCTTTAGCCGCTCCTGGATCATGCCTGCCGAGACGAGTGGCCGTGACAGCACGAGTTCGACCACGTCGGACAGTTTGGAGCTGGCGCGGCGGTCGCGGAGTTTTCGCTCCATCTGGCTTTTTGCCAGCACCAGCCGATCGTGTTCCTTCAGGCCGACCAGCGCGGCGTCGTGGATAGCATCGAGGCAGGCCAGCAACCGGTCGGACCGATTGCGCGCTCGCCGCCGCTCGCGCGGAATGTTTTTGGCGCCGAGATGCAGGCAGGCGAGATGGTTGGCGGCAAGACCTTCCTGCCGCAGCAGCGCGGCAATCAGCAGAGGCCCGAGCCAAGCGGCATGCTGCAGCACCTCGATGTCCTGCCAGAATAAGTCCTGCCATTCCGCGAGGCGTTCTTCTTCATTCCAGTCGAGATCGTAGATCAGGCCGTTTTGCGGCTCCGGCCGGTCACGTTGTGACGTTTCCTCCTTTCGACCAGGTACGTCGGCGCCGCCGAGAATCTTTGACGAGCGCGCCAGGACGGCATCGATCTCGGCAAATTCTTCGGCCAGCAGGTCGTCCTCAGCGTCATCCCGACCGCCGGCTTCAACGGGGTCGGCGCCCTCCCCGTCCCGGCTTTTTGGCCCCGATGCCGGCATCGCGCCGCCGCGGCCGGTCAGCGCCAAAAAACCGTCGCGGCTGAGCGCCCAGTCCGGCTTCTGCGCAAAAATCCGCCGGCGGCACCGCATGTGCGCGGGTGAGTTCGTGGGTCGGTGTGCGAATGTCCATATGGGCGTCGTGCAGGACAAGGTCCTCGAGGTGCACGAGAGGGGCAGCGGCCGCGTCAGCAAAATGCTGGCGTTCGACAAAACCGTCGCGGACCGGTGAGCGAGCGACCCGCTCGTCGAGGCGGACCAAAACCTCGGTCGCGCGGGAAACCGGCCCGATCAGGGTCTTCAGGGACAAGTCGCTGATGTCGTAAGCCATTGGTTTCATGATAGTTGATTCGCCATAGTCAAGCTATCTGGATGTTAGGTTGACTTGCAGGGGATTTTCTCTGGCGGCCTTCTCACTATCGATAATCACCTCTTATCGATACTTAAACAATACAATCAGACAGTCCAATTACTATTTCATTGGCTCTCTCCCGCCGAGACCCATCAAGAACAAGACTGCATTTTTCCGATCATTGCCTTTGGACCCCAGACTCGTGGTTTTCTGCTATGCCGCATGCCGTCGATAGTAGAAGAAGGCGTCGTCGATAGTGGGTGTTGCGATGTAGCGGTCTCCCGCTACCAAGTTTCTGCTAGTAAATTCAACATCTTGATTGGAAGGATACCTTGGCAAGGGGTCCTTTCATGTCACACCATGTTGCAAGCTGCTACCGTTGATTTCCAAGAGTTTCCTGCGACTATCGGCAGGTCCACGCGACATGGACGTGACATGGATGGGTGGCCGCGAAGGGGATATGCTGCTTGGCCTCGGCGGTCGTAGAGAGGGCAGGATGACGTTTGATGAAGCCATTGTTGGAGGCGAGGCCCTTCTGCAGGAATCAATCCTGCAGGAAGCGCAAGAAACGCTGCAGCTCGACTTCAAGGGTTCGGCCGTAGGAAAGCCGGGCGCGCTCTTCAACGACGAAGGAAAGCTGACAAAGGACGGGCGCCGTTCACTCGCAAAGGCCATGTCTGCCTTCAGCAACTCGGCTGGGGGCTTATTGTCGTCGGCGTAGACTGCAGGGCGAATTCAATGGTGTCGATTCTGCGCTGGCGCTAGATCCGGTCCCGAATTGGGAAGCAGCCCTTAGTGCCGTCAGCTCTGCGGTTGGAGATCTGCTTCAGCCAAAGAACGACGGCATTAGGGTCAACGGCTTCGGTTCTGTCAGCGACAAGACGGCGGGGTATCTCGTGATTGACACACCTCGCTCCAAACGCCGTCCCCACATGTGCAACATGACGAAGCAGTATTTCAAGCGGTCGGCTTCGAGCAGCTACGCGATGGAGCACTTCGACATCGAGGATGCTTTCGTCGAACTGCCACGCCTGATATTGAACTCGAGACTGAATTCTCTCGCCGCTCGATCAGCCGGTCAGGAGGTGAAGCCGCCACCGCTGGCATTCAAATTCGGCTCGGGATTCGAAACGTCGGAGCTGTGACGGCAAAGATGATTGTTCTGCAATTGGGACAGAGGCTCGGGGGAGTTCCGCTTGGCCTTGGTCATCCTTATGAACGTGATTCCAATGCGATATCGAATTACGGAGGCTCCACCACTATCGCGACGCCTGGCGAATTTGTTGTCCATCCTGGCCAATCGCGTTTTTTTCAGATCCTGAATTACAGCGTAGGCAGGGATGACGAAGGCAATAGGGTAGTCGAAAACCTGCCCCTCTCGCAGTCTTTCGTAGATTTGCCGTACTCGCTTGGTGCAGAGAACATGGGAATGCGCTCCGGTAACCTCAAGTTCATAGCGGCTGAGTTATGGGGCGATCCTCCTTTCCTCGACCGACGGTAAGCGAGGTAAGGATGCCTGCCCTGGAAGATGTGGTAGTCGGTTCTGCATATCCCGACATAGGCGACATTGATCAGTGCCCCAGCCTTCCGGCGGAGTGCCTGGTGCCTGCTGCTCCTCGAACATCAGCCTACCGGGCTCGGCGCATCGGACGACTTTGATGGTGGGGTTCATGAATGTAATTTCACCCTTCGCTAAGCTGGAGTCCGGCAACAGGAAGTGGGGGGGGGGGGGGGGGGGGGGGCCGCCCGCGGGGGGGCACGCCCACCCGGTCCGGGCCGCCGGGGACCGCCGCGGCGCCCCCCCGCTGCCCCGCCGACAAAACACCGCGGCCCCCCGCCGCAGGG